>DASSWV010000090.1:0-2503 GCA_035704545.1 Pelobium sp. | reverse complement strand
CTTGCTCAAAAACCAGGGAGTTTTCCACTGCCAAATCTAATTGAGGACTCAGCATTTTTTCGCCATGCAAAGCCGCTAAAAACAGACGGACAAAATTTTTGGTAACCTCTTGACTTGCCGTAAAAACAAATTCAACCCTGTTACAAGTTGCTAAATAAAATAGCTCAGGAATATCAAATTTAGATTTCACAAGTTGGAGCCTTTCCTCACTGGCCTCATTACATAAAACCAAACAGCCCAATTCTTTCAAATCAATTTGTTTGTGTGTAAAAGCTATAACCTTTAAATCCTTCAATTAAGATATTTTTAGACAGCTACAAAAGTAACCTAGCAAGCCATACTATGTGTCAATTATTTGTCAATTGAAACAATTTAGAAGAAGTATAAATAGCTAATTTGTGCTTAAAATCATTTTTAAACTCCTAATTAATTAAGCCCGTTACCAGTAAATCTATTTAATTGCTCAAAAAACCGAGCGTGATTACCAGCAATATTTTTACTTTATGAGGTTATAGAGTTCGTCTAATTTTGGCGAAAGCACAATTTCAATTCTACGGTTTTTGCTTCTTGCTTCAGCGGTGTTCCCTAATTCAATGGGCTGGTATTGCCCTTTACCCGTGGCCGTTAAACGTTCGGGTGAAATAGCCTGTAGTTCTGTTAGGTAGCGCACTACAGAAGTTGCCCGCAATACACTTAAATCCCAGTTGTCTTTAATTTGCCCAAGGTTGCCCACTTTTTGGTTATCGGTATGTCCTTCAACAGAAATATTGATCTCTGGCTGGGTGTTTAAAACTTTGGCCAGTTCTTGCAAAGCTTGCTTTCCTTTTTCATCAATAACTATCGAGCCAGTATTAAACAAAAGCTTGTCTGTTAAAGAAACGTAGACCTTACCGTTTTTAATTTCAACCGTTAAGCCACTTTCCTGGAAACCCAATAAAGCTTTTTGTAGTTTTTCTTTTAGGGCATTGGTGGCTTCATCTCGTTTTCTTAAAATCTCTTCTACTTCTTTTAGCCTTGCCTCCCGCTTTTTTAAATCTTCGGAAAGCTTGTTGATTTCTGAAGAACTTTTAGAGCTTAAAGCTGTGTAGTTGGTATTTAAACCCGCAAGCTGTTCGTTTAAATTGGCAATTTTAGCATTTAAGTTGGCGGTATCTGTTTTTAAACTTGCTATAGTTTCTTCTAAAGATCGAATTTTAACATTTGCATTATCCCAACCCATATTTAATGAATCTTTTTGTGATAGAAGGGCTTCGTATTTCTTTTTTGAAAGTACTACACATGAGCTCGAAAAAAGTAATACGCAAAACGCAATTAAAATAGGTTGCTTCTTCATTTTGGGATAATTTAATTTTAAAACCTCAATATAAAAATCTTTATTGTGGTGTTATAGCTTCTTGTAAAAAATTATTCAAAGGCATTATTTCCTGCAAACAGTTTACTATTTGATGGGTTATGCCCTCCTTCTGTAAATCTTTATCGTTAAAAAAACTACTTACTGTAAAACTCTTCAGCTTTAAAAGATCAATATTTGGATGACTTGCTTCATAGTTTTTTGGGCTAGTTTTGAGTTTATCATTCTGTTGCAGGCCATCGCCAAAAAAATCCTTGAAACTTTTGGCTCGCAAAATCTCTAACAAACTACCGGCATTGTAATCAATTTCTTGCCTAATTAACTTTAGGTGTTCTCCATCGGGCATCCACATACCGCCAGCAACAAAACTCTGATTAGGCTGTAATTGTATAAAATATCCTGGTCCGTGAATTCCTTCCGGACTTGCAGAAATACTAATCCCGAAATTGTTTTTATAAGGCAACTTGTTTTTACTGAACCTCACATCACGATAGATGCGCATTACCGATTTTTTTCCGGTTAGCTCTGGCGAGATATTGCGATTGTACTTTCTGAACGCATCAATTACCTCCTGAGCAAAGCTTTCCACGTTTTCCTTTGCCGCTAAATAGGTTGCTTTATTTTCTTGAAACCACTCCCGGTTATTGTTGGCGGCTAATTGCTTAAGAAAGTCGAAAGTTTTTGCGCTAATCGTGGTCATGACTTGGCATATATTTGATCTTTGGCGACAACAAATGCAATAGAATCACTCTTGAGTACCTGAAATTTGCGGGTGCCAAAATTAAACTGGCTACAAAAATGGTGGCTACGTAAATCCATGGAGACTCTGTTTCATTAGAAATCAAAAAAGTTAAAATTCCCACAGTTACCGCCAATGCTACGTTTATAGCGTAGCTCACGTACATTGCAACATAAAAATAACCCGGCTCTACCTCAAATTTAAGTCCACATTTTGGGCAGTTGGTATGCATTTTTTGCGAAGAAAGACCGTACATGGAGTTGATAAATAAATCTCCTCGTCTGCAACGTGGACATTTGGCGTTGATGATTGCCTGTAATTTTGGTGTTTCTGTCATATCAAGCTTCATTACCAGTAAAGGCAATTAGTTCAAGTTAATTTTATCGGAACTCATATCCATAGCCACCTCTTTT
>DASSWV010000084.1:0-2939 GCA_035704545.1 Pelobium sp. | reverse complement strand
ATTATTTTCTACTTGGGACGCTGTAGATTAGTGAATTAGAATTTAGCTAAACCTATTTTAAGCCAAAGCTTTTTTGTAAACTAATTTATATGTGCCGAATCAATTATATTACTTTCTCCATCTTATGGATGTTCTCCTGCTTGTGCCCGAATGATTTGGATGCGCAAACTTTAACCTATAAAGATGTGGATGCTTCAATAGAAAATAGGGTAAGTGATTTATTGTCTAGAATGACCATTGAAGAAAAAGTGGCTCAAATGAGGATCTTCCATGCCAACTTGGGGGTTAGTTTAAATGAAAAAGGCCAACTGGAACTAAAAAGCGGGGTCAGCGAACGCTTAAAGTATGGTATTGCCGGAATAAAAAACCCGGGAGAACATTTAGCGCCTAGAGATGCAGCATCATTAAATAATCAATTACAAAAATATATCATTGCCCATAATAGGCTGGGCATACCAGCCTTATTTGTAACGGAGGCTTATAATGGAGTAGATGCCGAAGGTTGTACAAGATTTGCCCGACCCATCAATATGGCAGCAAGCTTTAACGTAGACTTAGTGCATCAAGTTTGGGACATTATTGGACGTGAAGCCAGGTTAAGAGGTTTACACATGTGTCATTCTCCGGAAGCAGATTTATCTCGCGACCCTAGGTTCGGAAGGATGAGCGAGGCATTTGGCGAAGATACTTATCTTACTTCTAAGATGGTTGTAGGCGCTGTAACAGGTGTTCAAGGTAATTATATAGGGTTAAAAAGCACCCATATTGGCGCTGTTACAAAACATTTTGCAGGCTACGGTCAGGTGTTGGGAGGTACAAATTTCGCTGCTATAGAAATTTCACCACGTACCTTGATCGACGAAATTTTCCCTCCATTCAAAGCTGCGGTGCAGGAGGCAAAGACATTGGGAATAATGGCCTCTCACGGTGATTTAAACGGAGTGGCGAGCCATGCAAACCGCAATTTATTAACAGAAATACTTAAAAATCAGTGGGGATTTAAAGGTTACATAGTTTCCGATGCTAACGATATTGCTCGTTTACACTCTTTCATGAAAGTAGCCGAAACGCCAGAAGATGCTGTAATAATGGCGCTTAAAGCGGGTATGGATGTAGATTTGTACAGTGACGAAGCATACGCTTTGTTGCCGAATTTGGTAAAAACTCATCCAGAACTGGAAAAGTATATCAACGACGCAACAGCCAGAGTATTAAGAACTAAGTTTATCTTAGGTTTGTTTGAAGATCCCTACATCAAGATAAAAACAGTTGATAAAAATGTAAGAACATCAAAAGCCTTAGAAACTGCAAAAAGACTGGACGAAGAATCCATCATTTTATTAAAGAACAAATCAGTAGATAACAGCAGTATTTTACCCTTAAATATAAATTCAAGTAAGTTTAAAAAAATTGCGTTGCTGGGGCCGGTTTTATCAGAAGGTGCACAATCAGATTTTGAAAAGGTTGCTGGCAAAGGCTTTCAATTTACAGCAGAAAAAGGTTTTGATTTAACCAATAAAGCTGGCGATGTACCTATTTTAAATACCAATACCAAACCAGGTTTTGATAAATTGCTTTCTATTGCAAAGGATGCAGATTTAACTGTGCTATTTTTGGGCGGTGATGAATTTACCGCTAAAGAGGGTTTTTTTAATAAAGCATTAGGAGACAGGGCCAGTATTGACCCCGTAGCCCCTCAGGATGAATTGCTTAGGCAAATTAAAGCGCTGGGTAAACCTGTAATTGTAGTGCTTAAACATCGAAGAACGCTTTCTATCAACGAATTTTCACAATCTGCAGATGCCATTTTAGATTGTTGGGATTTAGGCGAGTTTGGGAATGAAGCGATTGCTAAAGTGATTTTCGGACAAATCAACCCATCAGGAAAACTCCCAGTTACCGTACCGCGTACTATCGGACAATTGCCTTTCCACTACAGCCAGAAAGAGATCAACTTTAAAAAAGGTTACTTATTTATTGAAAATGGCCCTTTGTATCCATTTGGGTTTGGTTTAAGTTATAGCCAATTCAAATATGCTAATCTTAAACTTTCCGCATCTAACATTACGTCAAAAACTTCCATAACACTAACCGTTGATGTTAAAAATACCGGAAATGTAGCTGGTAAAGAGGTAGTGCAATTATATATCAAAGATATGATTGGCTCTGTGGTTCGGCCGGATAAAGAACTGAAAGACTTCAAAAAAATTGAATTACAGCCCGGAGAAACCAAGCAAGTCTCATTTACCATCAACCCAGAAGTGTTGAAATTTACCCGAGCAGATATGCAATTTGGTTATGAAGTGGGTGATTACACGGTACAGGTAGGCACATCATCCGCTGAGGGCTTAAAAGCAAATTTTAGGTTGACCAGCCTGAACTGATTTAAAAATTTACCCTATTAATTGCGAATTTTTATGCCTAACAACTATCCTAAATCAAACCTAAAATCAACGATTTAATTATCTAAACAACGATTTATGAAACGGAAAAAATTACAGGCCAACTTAAAACTATGGGTGTTTGTGCTAGCTTGTATGCTTACCTTTATTAATTGTAAAAAAACAAAAAAAGTAGAGGTGCCAAAAGAGGAAACACCCACCCCTACCCCTACACCCACCCCTAATGGATTTGTGCATCCGGGGATTTTAAATACGCAAGCTCAAATAAACTTTTTTGTAGAGAAAGTGAATACAAATCAGCAACCTTGGAAAGCCGCTTTTGATGAGCTGAAAGAATCTCCATATGCTTCACTTTCGTATAAGCATAAACCGTTCATCTCGGTTGATTGTGGTTCTTACAACAAGCCGAACGTGGGTTGTGACCAACAAGTTTTGGATGGTATGGCGGTTTATTGCCAATCTTTAATGTATGTAATTACAAAAGATGAAAAATATGCGATTAATGCGACCAAAATTTTAAACGATTGGTCAACAACG
>DASSWV010000018.1:0-10444 GCA_035704545.1 Pelobium sp. | reverse complement strand
GTTGCGTGATCAGGATTCGGTAAACCATATTTCAGAATATAAGCGCAACCCCAAGTATTTATCATCGGTGGAGTTAAGTATAAATGCAAAAAACGTTTCAACCGATATTAAACACATCTTTTCTAGTGCTGATACCATTGTTTTAAATGTTCCGGCAGCTTTTTTAAAACAAGCTTTAACGGGCTTAACTCCGAACGATTTTAAAAACAAAAAAATAGTATCAGCTATAAAGGGCATAGTTCCGGATGTCAATCAGATCATAGGTGATTTTATTCATCAAGAGTATGCTGTTCCCTTAAAAGATATAGTAGTAATTAGTGGCCCTTGCCATGCGGAAGAGGTTGCGCTTGAGAAATTAAGCTATTTAACCATTGCTAGTCAGGATGTGGAGTTGGCAACTTATTTTTCTACCCTCATAAATACCCGGTATATAAAAACTAACATTTCCGACGATATATATGGAACAGAATATGGCGCCGTTTTAAAAAATATTTACGCAATAGCAAGTGGCATTTGCCATGGCGTAGGTTTTGGTGATAATTTTCAGGCGGTTCTAATTTCTAATGCGCTCCGCGAAATGAGCCGTTTTGTAGATGCTATTCATCCTATCAACAGAGATATCAATGAATCTGCTTATTTAGGCGATTTGTTGGTAACCGCCTATTCTCAGTTTAGTCGAAACCGAACATTTGGAAACATGATAGGGAAGGGTTATACTGTAAAATCGGCTCAGTTAGAAATGAATATGATTGCAGAAGGCTATTATGCCGTTAATTGTATCCAGCAGATAAAGGAACAGCATGGCGTTGATATGCCAATAGTAAGTGCAGTTTATTCTGTTTTGTACGAAAAACACGCTCCACATACCGAGATGAAACTTCTGGCCGAATATATTTCCTAATATTATTTGGATTTAATCTAAATTGAGCTATTTTTGTGCCATGGATTGCGCAACATTTGTAGAAGTTTTTAGTAATAACTCGGGAGTGGTTTATCAATGCGATAACGAATTATGCTTTTATGTGGAGTTTGAAGGTAAGCGGGCGAAATATAGCGTTAGAAATTTAAAGCAATTAAAAGTTAAACTAGATAACTTTAAAATCGAGGAGATTTTTTCTATCGATTCTTTAAATCCCAGCGGAACAGAGATAATGACTATTTCTACTACAAATTATTGTTACATCCTTAATCCTTTACAGATTATCCGGTTCAGAGAACTATTGGATCAGGTGTTTTTTAATCTTCATTTAAACCAAGTGCTTAAAGATCGTTTGCATTACGCGGTATTTGCTTAATTAGTTTAATTCTGTATAAGCCAAAAACATTGGTATACACTTTCTAATTTGTATTTTTATATAAAATTCAACATTATGAAAGATTTACTTCGTGTTAAAAGTTTAATTTCTACTGAAGTAGAAAACTTATTAAACAGCCAAATAAAAAAAGAAGCCCATTCTAGCGCACAATATTTAGCCATGTCATCATGGTGTGATCAAAATGGATTCGATAATTCAGCAGATTATTTTTTCAATCAATCATCAGAAGAAAGAACGCATCAGCTTAAGCTTTTTAAATATGTTTTAGATATGGGCGGACAAGCCATATCTCCGGATGTAAGTTCGTTAAAACATGAGTTTGAAAGCTTTAGAGAGGTTTTTGAGTACGCTTTGGAAACTGAAATAGCAATCACTCAGTCCTTTAAAAAGATAGCTGCCACTTGCCATAAAGAACATGATTTTGTTACTTTAGAATTCTTGAATTGGTTCTTAAAAGAACAGCGTGAGGAAGAATTTGTTGCAAGAAGAGCGGTAGAATTATTTAGTTTGATTGGCGAAGAAGGAAGGGGTTATTGGGAAATAGACAAGGCCATTACTAAAATAAAATACACCAGCGAACAAGGTTAAACTATTTTTTTGCAAGGTGAAGTATTTTAGCTAGTATTTCATCTTGCTTATAGCTTAACATCCATTTATTTTCGGGCTGGAAACACGCCACTGGAGCCAACTTACACCGATCAGTACATTCTGTACGTATAATTTCTACATCTTTTCCTTTAAGTGTTTTAAGTAATTTTTCACCTCGTTTGTAACAATCTTTTCCGCCTTTTTTTTCGCATTTGCTACCAGTGCAAATGTAAACGATATGATCTGGTTGGTTTAGTTTCATGTTTTACTATTTATTAGTCAGTATTAAATTCAAAAATGATGCGAGGGTTTCTCGCTTAGCAATCTAGAATTTTCAAACAAAAAATCCCGATTTTACAATCAGGATTTTTCTATTCAGTTTAAGCCTTAAACCTTCTGCCTTTAGCTTTCAGCCTTACTATGCTAATACTTCAGTAACTAAGTCTGCAGCCTCTTTTAATAAAATTGCAGAGAATACTTTTAAGCCAGAATCATCAATCAATTTTTTAGCTTCAACAGCATTTGTACCTTGTAACCTTACAATAATTGGAACATTAATATTGTCCATTTCTTTGTAAGCGTCAATTACACCTTGTGCAACTCTATCGCAGCGTACAATACCTCCAAATATGTTAATCAAAATAGCTTTAACATTTGGGTCTTTTAAAATAATATTGAAAGCTGCTTTTACGGTTGTAGCATTTGCTGTTCCACCAACATCTAAAAAGTTTGCAGGCTCGCCACCGGCAATCTTAATAATATCCATTGTAGCCATCGCTAAGCCTGCACCGTTAACCATACAGCCAACGTTTCCGTCTAATTTAACATAGTTAAGGTTTGATGCGGATGCTTCAACCTCAGTTGGATCTTCCTCAGAAGTATCACGCATTGCCGCATATTCTGGATGACGGAAAAGTGCGTTATCATCTAAATCTACTTTAGCATCTACTGCTAAAATTTTATCGTCGGATGTTTTTAAAACCGGGTTAATTTCAAACATCGCAGAATCTGTAGCTTCGTAAGCTTTATAAAGTGATGCGATAAATTTAGTCATCTCTTTAAAAGCGGCACCAGATAAACCTAAGTTAAAGGCTATTTTACGAGTTTGGAAGCCCTGTAAGCCAACTTTAGGATCAATTTCTTCCTTAAATATTAAGTGTGGGGTATGTTCTGCAACTTCTTCTATATCCATTCCACCTTCGGTAGAGTACATAATGATGTTTTTACCAGTCGAGCGATTCAGTAATACAGAAATGTAAAACTCCTTGGTTTCAGATTCTCCAGGATAATAAACATCCTGTGCAACCAAAACCTTACTTACTTTTTTGCCTTCTGCCCCGGTTTGTGGGGTAATCAACTGCATTCCAATAATATTGGTTGCTATTTGCTTTACTTCCTCTAAATTTTTAGCCAGTTTAACACCGCCACCTTTTCCTCGGCCACCAGCGTGAATTTGCGCTTTAATCACAACCCAGTCAGAATTATAGTCTTCTTTGAGTTTTTTAGCAGCTTCTACAGCTTGTTCGGGCGTATCAGCTACAATACCTTCTTGTATCCTAACACCAAAACTTTTAAGAATTTGTTTTCCTTGATATTCGTGAATGTTCATCGTCTAAAAATTTGGTGTGAAATTACGAATACCATCCTAATAAAGAAAACCTAAACCACATTAATTTGATGTTTTTTGCTTTTTTAAGCTCTTTTTTTGATAATTCTTTTATCTATTTTTGAAAAATGCTAAAGGCTTTAAATATTGTTAAAAATTACGGCGAACTCCAGATTTTAAAAAATGTAAGTTTAGAAATCGGCAAAGGGGAGATTGTAAGTATTGTAGGCGCATCCGGAGCTGGAAAAAGTACCTTGTTGCATATCATCGGAACGCTGGATAAACCAGATAATGGACAAGTTTTTATTAATGATACCGATATTACCAAACTCAGCTCAAAAGCGTTAAGCGCATTCAGAAATAAACATATTGGTTTTATTTTTCAGTTTCATCACTTGTTGCCAGAGTTTACTGCTTTAGAAAATGTCTGTATTCCGGCTTTTATCGCTAAAAAATCTAAAGCAGAAACCGAGAAAAAGGCCATGGAACTTTTGATTTTACTTGGTTTAAAGGATAGGGCGCATCATAAACCGGCGGCACTGTCTGGCGGAGAGCAACAGCGTGTGGCAGTTGCGAGGGCATTAATTAACCAGCCCGATTTGATTTTAGCCGATGAACCATCGGGGAATTTAGATTCGCAACATGCAAAAGAGCTGCACCAGCTTTTTTTTGATTTACGCGACCGATTCAATCACACTTTTATCATTGTTACTCATAATGAAGATTTAGCTGATATGGCAGATAGAAAAATAGTGATGAAGGATGGGTTAATTAATTTATAACAAATAGGTTTGAAAGTTCTTATTACATCTTCAAAACATTTCGCAAGTTTTCAGTTAGCATTTCTCTTAAAAAATGATGAAGTTATATTCGGAGATCACTATGCTGATTTTCCTCCCGCTGAAAGCAACTCAATCGCACATCAAATTCTTAAATTTTGTTTAGACCATCAGATAGAACAAGTGTTTCCACTGGCTTTTGCTGAAGTTGAAGAACTTAGAAAGTCAACCATTTTGTTTGAAGAGTTTGGGATTGAACTCATGATTTCCGAAAAAGATTTAACCACTACTCATAAACAGGTAAACTCATTTGCCGAACTCTCTTCGGGCTTAATTGCTTTAGGGTATCCGAATAAAAAAATAGCTATTGCAGATTCAGCAGGTAGAGGAGAGCTTATTTTAATTGATGATGCCGTTACAGTTAATTTACAGATTTGGAACGGCGTAAAATCGATGAGCTTTAACCAATTGGGTAAATGGTTTAACCAAACTAGTTTTAGTGCGATTGCGCTGTATCAGCTAAATGGAGAACTACAACAATTTTTTGTGCTTATTAATAATGCCGGAGTTTCTTCTTTAGGCGTATTGCCGATTGATATTTACGAAAATGTGAAAAATATGGCTCAGCAACAAAATTTAAAAGGTTTTTGCAGTGTTTCCATTGCAGACCAAACCGTTTTAAGAATCATTAACACCACTTTTTAATGTTGAAGTTTCACGAAATAAAATCCGGTAAAAAAGCAGTTATTTTTGAGTTGGACGATGTTTTATTCCCAAAAAAAGATTACGACTTGCAGGTTTATTACCTGTTTGCAAACTTTATAGAATACTTAGAGACATTTCCGCCAGCGCAGGATATGTTGAGTTTTATGACTAAAAGATATGAGGTGCATGGCAACACAGCTATGTTTGATGAAGTAGTAAAAACCTTCGGAATTGATGCCAAGTTCAAGGAAAATTTAGCTTTATTATTTACTAATGCAAAATTGCCGTTAAAGCTCTTACTCTACAAGGAATCTTTAGCGTTATTGCAAGAACTGGTAGTGAACAGAAACGATATTTATATTTTAACTTCCGGCAATCCGGAAACACAGCTCAACAAAATAAAACAGACCGAGTGGAACGGGTTAGATAAGTATTTGAAAGTGTATTTTACGGATGAGTTTTCCAAAGAATCGCCCATTGAAGCTTTAGATTATTTGCTTAAAGAAAACAATTTAGCTAAGGCCAACGTTTTACTAGTTGGAAACCCAAGTAAGCAAAGTGAAATGGCAATTAAAGCAGGTATAGATTTTTTGCCAATTAAATAGCACTTACTAGAATAAAAAACCGAATATCAGCGTTTTACGTTCTTAAGTTAAAATAGTCTATGAAAAATATTTCATTAACAATAAGATCGGCTGTGTTCGCAAGTATTTTGTTGTTAGCTGCCTGTAAAAAGGATAAAGTTACGCCTGAAGATGCAGCTCCAACACCCACCACAAACCGAAACGAACTGACCAAAGATTCTATTTTTTTGTACGCAAAGGAAGTATACTTATGGAATGAGGCTTTGCCGACTTATAATACTTTTAAACCGAGAACAGAATTTAACGAATCATCAGATAACCTTACTAACCTAAATGCAGAGCTTTTTGCCTTAACTCGGTATGGGATAAATTCTTTAACCGGCCTGCCATATGAGTTTAATATGGAATACCCGGATGAAACAAAGTATTCTTTTATTGAAGATTTAGTTGCTGAGGGAAAACTGGCATTTGCAAAAAATAGTCAAAGCAATGTTGATTTCAACGGAGAAGGTAATGATTTAGGCTTTTCCCTAGCACTTATAGGCACTCGTGACAATTACAAAGTGTATTTTAGGTTTACATCACCGGGTTCCCCCGCTTCTTTAGCAGGCTTAAGCAGGGGAGATTACATCAATAAAATCAATGGAAGAAACATTGGAACAAACTTCGATACCGAAGAGAATTTTATAAATGACGCGATTAATAAAGATGCAATTACCATTGGTGGCAAAAAGAAAGACGGAACAGATTTCAATGCCAGCTTAGTTAAAACCAAGTATACAAGCAGTCCTATTTTTAAGGATACGGTTTTATTAGAAGGCACTAAAAAAATCGGTTATTTAGCCTATGCGAGATTTACAGATGATGATAATTCGGATTTACCCTTGACCAATGTTTTTAACAAATTTACGTCAGCCGGTGTAACGGATTTGGTAATCGATTTGCGATACAATCCGGGCGGTTATGTAACCACAGCCGAGCATTTGATCAATCTCATCGCTCCACGTAGTTTAAACGGCAAAACCATGTTTAAGCAAACTTATAATGCTACCATGCAAGCCGGAAAAGCTACAATTTTGAAAAATCAGCCTTTGCGAGATCAACAAGGAGAGTTGGTTTACAGAAACGGAAGGCTGGTTACTTATGCGGATGAATCTTTTAAAGAATCTGATAACCAAACTTTTTTCAACAAAGAGGGAAACCTAGACAATATCAGCAAAGTAGTTTTTATCATCACAGAAAGCACTGCATCTTCAAGCGAGCTAGTGATCAATAGCTTAAAGCCACACATCACGGTTAAAACAGTTGGGACTACATCCTACGGTAAACCAGTAGGCTTTTTCCCAATCAGGATTGATAAATATGACCTTTATCTCTCGTCTTTTTCAACCACAAATTCTAATGGCGATGGCAATTATTTTGCTGGCATAATCCCAGACGCAGAAAAGGGTGATGATGTAACAAGAGGTTTTGGTGATCCGGATGAAGATTCTTTAGAAGCAGCAATAGCTTATTTAGTGAGCGGTAACTTTACCAGTAGCAGTTCATCCAGAAAGGTTAACAGTACAAAGTCTGATACTAAGAGCAATAACGTACTTAAAGTTTACGAGCCCGCAGTTTTAAAAGGGATGATTGGAACGCCAAAAGTTACCAAATAAAGACCTTTTGCAGGTTTATAAACTCCGCGAAATTCATGAAGAATCTTTGTCGGGCAAGCAGCTTAAATTGTTATTAACTGGTGTTTTTTTTAGTTCTCATATCTCTTGTTCATCAATGAAAGATAGTTCATAAGTTTCTCCATGATTATTGAAAAGGAGTAATTGCAAAGCAGTTACAGGTGTGGAAGTACTAAAACTAAATTGGTGGTGAAAAGCTAGTGCTTTGCAAAGCACATACCGCTAAATTTTATTAATTTCGCCAGCAAATCTTACGCCCAATTAATTGTGAATTTTTTGGGTTTTTTATTTCGATAAAATGAAAACCACCGCTTTAACTGCAAAACATATTTCTTTAGGTGCTAAAATGGTTCCCTTTGCAGGATTTAATATGCCTGTGCAATATACAGGCATCAACTTCGAGCATGAATCCGTCCGTAAATCGGTAGGTGTTTTTGACGTAAGTCATATGGGCGAATTTATTTTGAAAGGCGATAAAGCACTAGATTTGATTCAGCAAGTAACTTCTAATGATGCCTCGAAATTGTTTGATGGTAAAATACAATACGCTTATCTACCAAATAATGCAGGCGGTATAGTTGATGACTTGTTAGTTTACCGTATTAACGATAAAACGTACATGTTAGTAGTTAATGCATCTAACATTGAAAAGGATTGGGACTGGATCAGTAGTTTTAATACATTCGGTGTAGACATGAAAAACATTTCAGACCGAACTTCACTATTGGCGGTTCAAGGTCCAAAAGCTACAGAAGCATTACAAAGTTTAACCGATGTTAATCTTGCGGAAATGGACTATTACACTTTTAAAAAAGGGAATTTTGCAGGGTTTGATAACGTAATGATTTCTGCAACAGGTTATACCGGAGCAGGTGGTTACGAGATTTACTTTGATAACGCTTACGCTGATGCGATTTGGGATGCCATTTTTAAAGCTGGAGCGCCTTATGATATTAAACCGATTGGTTTGGCCGCCCGCGATACTTTGCGGTTAGAAATGGGTTTTTGTTTGTACGGAAACGATATCGACGATAATACTTCCCCGTTTGAAGCTGGTTTAGGTTGGGTAACCAAGTTTACCAAGGATTTTACCAATTCTGATTTTTTAAAAAAGCAGAAAGAAAACGGTGTGTCTAAAAAACTGGTAGGTTTTGAAATGGTAGAAAGGGGAATCCCTCGCCATGATTATGAAGTAGTAAATGCTGAAGGAAATGTGATTGGGAAAGTTACTTCCGGAACGCAATCTCCATCACTTCAAAAAGCAATAGGTTTAGCTTATGTTCACAAAGATTTCAGTAAAGAAGATCAAGAAATTTTTATCAAAATAAGAGAAAACAAAGTAAAAGCGAAAGTGGTGAAATTCCCATTTTATAAAGGATAAAAAAAATCAGGACAAAAATTCTTCCTTTATTATAAGCACTTGGCACAATAAAAAAAAATCCTCATAAATTTATGCAAAAAAACATACAAGTTTGCCTAACACCCGCATTACTTCCGCTCTATGATTTAACAAATTCAATTGTTGTAGTTATTGATATTTTTAGAGCAACCAGTTCTATCTGTTACGGCATTGAGAACGGTGCCGATGCTATTATTCCGGTTGCAACTGTTGAAGAATGTAGAAGCCACGGAAGCGCTTGTCTTTTAGCCGCAGAAAGAGATGGTAAAGTAGTGGAAGGATTTGATTTCGGAAACTCTCCGTTTTCTTACACAACAGAAAAAGTTAAAGGAAAAACTGTGGTTTTAACTACCACAAATGGCACTCACGCTATTGATGAATCAAAGAAAACAGCTTATCAAGTAATAATAGGCTCTTTTTTAAATCTAGATGCGGTGTGTAATTACTTAAAAACGCAAGAACAAGATGTGCTGTTACTATGTGCCGGCTGGAAAAATAAATTCAATTTAGAGGATACTTTATTTGCCGGCGCCGTTGTGCATCAATTAAAGTCAAACGATTATTTTTTGGATGACAGCAGTACCGCAGCAGAAGATCTTTACATTTTAGCTCAAGACGATCTAGAAGCTTACACCTCTAAAACATCACACAGTGAACGGTTGAAAAAATTAGGGATTCAAGAGGATATTAAATTTTGCTTAAACTTGAATACTGTTAAAAGTATCCCGGTTTTAGTGGGTAACAAATTGGTGAAACTTTGACCTAGCAACTGGGTTTGCGTTTAAATCTTTACAATTGCGTATTGTTTTAAAATTTACATTTGACAATAAACTCCTGTTATAAGTTTTATGAAAACCTTTAATTTCTTCATTGCTTTTTTGCTTACTATGGCTGTTGCTAGTGCGCAAGAAAAAGCTATTGTAAAATACGCCAACACCATTACCAAAGAAGATGCTTTTAAGCGATTAAGTATTTTGGCTTCTGATGAATTTGCAGGACGTGGAACTGGGCAACCCGGCGCAGAAAAAGCAGCTGTTTATATAAAAAGTCAATTTGAGTCTTTCGGATTAGTTGCTCCAGTAAACAACAGCTATTTTCAATTATTAGATCTGAAAGAAATAACCCCCAAACATCGTAAAATCAAAATTAACGGAAAGCCGCAAGTCTTTTTAAAAGATTTTCATGCTTTACCCCATCTTTCCGAAAATGTAAAACTCAGTTTTCAGGATTTTGTGTTTGTAGGATACGGCATCACAGACAAAAACTATGATGATTTGTCATCCTTAAATTTAGAAGGTAAAGTTGCGGTAGTTTTAGCTGGCGAACCTAAAGTAAATGGAAAATCCTTAATTACTGGTACATCAAAACTTTCGGATTGGAGCGGTTTTGGCAATAAGAAGATGGATGCTATTAAGGCAAAAAATCCTGTTGCAATCGTTGTTTTAGATTCATCTTTTGATGAGATGAATTCGAGTTATTTAAATAAAACTAAATTGGTTTTGGGGAAAGCGGACGCTGTTCAGTCTCCGTTGATCATTGAAGGTTCAGCAAGTTTTTTAAATAGCTTACTAGCACTTACTGGTAAAAGCGTTGAGCAACTCACAAAGGAAATAAATGGTAAAGGAAAAGCGGTTTCTTTTGAATTCAAATCTAAACTTGAGCTTGATTTTGAAGTAAATACCAGAAATTTGAATGCAAAAAATGTTTTGGGTTTTTTAGAAGGTAATGACCCAGTTCTAAAAAAAGAAATAGTGGTAATTACCGCTCATTATGATCATTTAGGGATGAATG
>DASSWV010000015.1:0-3131 GCA_035704545.1 Pelobium sp. | reverse complement strand
GCGTTAAAACGGATGATGTTCATTTATTTATCGACCCCGAAAGAAATGAGTTGGACATGCTTTACCACTTTGAAGGAATGGGAATTGGCTTTACACCCGATGGTTTTAAAGAACCCCACCCAGATGGATACAGTTTAATGGAATTTAAACAGGTATACAGCAAGTGGGACAAAGCCTTTGCTAAGGGTTGGGGAACAATTTATTTAGGCAACCATGATCAACCACGGATGTTGACCCGCTGGGGAAACGACAGCAAAGAATTTAGAGAACTCTCGGCCAAAATGCTTCATACTTTTTTATTGACCATGCGGGCAACTCCGTTTATTTACCATGGCGATGAAATTGGAATGAACAACATTAAGTTTGATAACATTACCGATTATAGAGATATCGAAAGCATCAACATGCACCAATATTTAACCAGTACCGGTGGCGATTTACAACGATTTATGAGTGCCCAAAAAATTACCGCAAGGGATAACGGACGAACGCCTTTTCAATGGGATGCAAGTGAAAACTCAGGGTTTACGGATGGAAAGCCTTGGTTAAAAGTTAACCCGAATTACACACAAGTAAATTCGGAAGCTCAGGAAAACGAGCCAGATAGTATTTTAAATTATTTTAGAAAACTGATTAATCTCCGGAAAAAGTACCGTACTTTAATTTATGGCGAATACCAGATTTTAGATGCCACCAATCAATCGGTTTATGCTTATAGTCGTGAAGATGAAAACGGTTTATTTATTATCCTTTTAAATTTTACATCCAACGAAGCTGAGTTTAACATCGATTTTGATTGTTTAACAAATGCCGAATTAATAATCGGAAATTACGCTACCTGTACAGCTAAGAACAGTTTAAAACCTTACGAAGCCTGCGTTTTTAAATCCAATTAATTTACTCCCAAAAAGGATCGTCCGTTTTATCTACAAACTTTCCTTCCACATGGAACATTTCAATATCACTTAGTTGCGCCTCTGTAGCATATTTCTGGATTTCATTAAAAACGGTACGTTCTTCAAACCTTACATGGTTTTGCAGGGTTTCTTCTATTTGGCGTAGCGTGATTTCTAAATCATCCGGTTTTGTAAAAAGCATTTTCAAACGTTCATGATCGCTTTTGGCTTGTTTGATCAAAGGATGTTCATCGCCCAAAACGGTAAAAACATATTGTTCTTCAACGGTAAAATGCGGTATCAAATGATTTTCGAAAAACCAATCGGCATATTTTTTTATCCTTTCGGCAGATGCGCCTTTTGCGAAACCATTTTTTATTTTCCAGCACAACAATAAAGCATGATGATGCTCCCTGCTCAACGGTTTTAGCTTTTCGCTACGTTTAATGGGTTTTTCTTTTATGGCAGGTTTCTTTTTTAAACGCGCTACAATTTTATAGGTATCGGCATCTGCGTAAGTGCCATAGCCGTTAACCACAATTCCTTTTATCCCGTGTTTTTGAGAGGAGATTGCATAAACAATCATTTCATCACCGGGATCGGTTTCGCCTTCAAAACGATGGGTTTCATCAATCACAAATTCATCTGGCGACAGCTGTTGCGCAGTTTGTTTGCAAACTAAACAGTCATGCTCTTTTAACACTTCAAAATCTGTAGTGTAACCGTTTTTAGCAAGTTGATTAATGGTTTCGCTAACGGTATCGTAATAATTCGTTTTCATGATGTTTATTTTTAAACCATTGATTTTCAAATCAATGATAGGTTATTTTTCCAGCCACAACATTTGCCGGCTTTGTATATGGATGTTCGGTTGATTTTTCTTTGGATAAGATGTGCATGACTTCCCATCCTTCTGTTTTTAAATAATCGGCAATCATAGAACGATGGCAACGCCACCAAAGTACTTCTGAACACATAATAGCCGTTGCTTGGGCTTTCGCCAATAATTCTAATTCCTTAACACCAATTTCAAATTCATCCGATTCCATAAAATCGGCATAAGCTCTAAAAGCTGGATGTCTCCAAACGGTATTTTCAGAATTAGGGTTGGGTTTCCGTCTACCTCCCAATTCTCCAATATGCGAATAATTTATTTCATGCTCTTGCAAATCCTTTTTTAAAACTTCTTGGTTAAACCAAGGAAATTTCCGTGAACCTGGGAAACGCCTAACATCAACCAGTAGTTTGATATGGTGTTGTTTTAAAATATTTATAAATTCTTCGGCGCTTTGGGTTGAATGACCAACCGTCCAAATAGTTTTTTGTTGTTGCTCCATGGTCGTTACAAATCCTCATAAACCATGCTAGTTTTTTAAAGTTAAAAGTATAAAGACCTATTTTGTTGAAAACGAGAAAAAAATATAACGACTTGTGTTATTGATAATAAAGCCCTTTAATAACACTACCCAAATTTCTCCATCTCGTCCATTGCAATGGTTGCATGAGCATACGCTGCACCAGCTCGCATTTCTGAGGCAACCCAAATGGCTTCCATAATTTCTTCTTTAGTTACACCTTTGCGCATGGCTTGTTTGGTATGTGTTCTAATACAATACGGACATTGGGTTACGTGAGCCACTGCAATGGCAATAAGTTGTTTGGTTTCTTCACTAAGTGCACCTGCCTTAAACACCGTTTTACTAAAGTTTTTCCAAGCTTCCAGATTTTCGGGAGCTAGTCTTCCTTTTTTCTCGGCGAGTTCTTTGGTGATTTCAGGAAATTGTTGGTCTGCCATGATATATGTTTTTTTATTATTGATGATGCGTTATTTCAAGCTAATTACGCCTATAATTTGAAATTATGTTTAACCTCAAAAACTTAACCTATCAAATGCGTTAACCCGCTTTCTACCGGTCCGCATAATACATTGATGCTGTTCTCAGTGAAAATGTTTTCCAAAACATCTCGACCTTTTTTATACTCAAAATGTATGGGACAAGGATGCGTAGAAGAGCACTGACTTAAACCTAAACCGCATCCGGTAAAAACGTCTTTCCCGTCAATAGTGTTTACAATGTTGATAATAGGTTGCTGGCGTTGTAAATCGGTAATATAAAAACCTCCCGTTGGCCCTTTTACACTATTGATAACCTTCTGTTTTACCAGGTTCTGCAACAGTTTACTTACGGTATGTTCACTTGCGTTGATGTTTTGCGCAACTTCTTTTACTCCGGC
>DASSWV010000009.1:0-2032 GCA_035704545.1 Pelobium sp. | reverse complement strand
CAAAGATATTTTATTAACCAAAATCAAATCGTTAACACCTTCTGAAAGATGAATTACTTGATTTTCTTAAAAGAACCCGTAAAAAATATTTTCGAACTCAAACTATGGACAGTATTAGGCATAAAAGCAAAAAGCGATTTTTAGTCGCTTTTATTTGCTAATTATAACTCTTTTGCATCTCTGTCCTGATCAGATATGTTGAGCATATTCAGCTGCAGTCCAGCCTCAGCGAAAGTTTGTTTTGCTTGATCGTGGTCAACTTTTATATAACCGAAAGTATCGTAGTGCATCGCAATAATGTTTTTGCATTTAATAAAATTGGCCGCAATGATCGCATCGGAAACACCCATCGTAAAATTATCGCCGATAGGTAAAAAAGCATAATCAATATTGAACAGCTCACCGGTTAATTTCATCTCTTGCATCAGCGCCGTATCGCCCGCATAATAAAGTGTTTTTCCATCAGCTTCGATCACAAAACCCGCTGCGGTGCCAGCATAAGTGCCATCAGGCAAAGAATTTGAATGTGCGGCATAAACCATTTTCACTTTACCAAAGTCAAAATTCCAGCTTCCACCTAAATTCATTGGATGCCCGTTTTCTACACCTTGTTTGCCTAACCAAGCAATAATCTCAAAAGAACTTACCACCTTAGCTTTTGTTCTTTTTGCGATAGTAACCAAATCTGCAACATGGTCTTCGTGGCCGTGACTTACCAAAATATAATCGCAATTAATTTGTTCTACGTCAATATCTTTTGCAAGTTCGTTAGGTGTAATGAAAGGATCAAACAAAATCTTTGTCCCACTAATTTCTAATAAAAAGCAAGACTGCCCAAAATAATTTACCTTCATCATAACGTTTATTTTTTTCCAAAAAGATTTGCCAGCCCATCCATTCCGCCTAACATTTGACTGGTCATTGCGGCCATTTCTGTTTGCGACACGTTTTCTGCCTGAGCCAGAACTTTATTGATGGCGGTTACTAATAAATCTTCTATTCCCTCAACACCATTTTCTTTCAAAAAGTTTTCATCAATGGAAATGCTTTTGATGGTTTTGCCAGCTGTTGCCGTTACTTTTATTGCGCCACCTTCCACTTCTTCGCTTAAAGTAATGGTCTCTAATCTTTTTTTAACTTCTTCAGCTTTTTGCTGTGCTTCGAATATTTTATCAAACATCTTTTTAGATTTTTAATGATCGGTAAAACTCGCTTATGTTTTTGGTAAATAAAAATAACACTCGAGATTACCTGTAAAACCATGATTTCATTAAATGAGTATCAAAATTTGAACCAAACAAATCATGTTTGGCATACCTCTTGTAAATAGCGTTCTAAATTAATACAAAAATGAAAAAAATTACTTTCAGAGGAATCATCGCAGGAGCTGCGATCACTCTAATAAGCTTCTCAGGAGCAATTGCACAAAACGCTGATAATGGACACGCTACAAGATTAAGTGGTGCTTTAGGAATTGGTGTGCCAACAGAATCAGGCGGTGCAGATGTCATTATTGCACCAGACTTAAGATTGCAACATGATTTAGGGGAGAGAACATCTCTAACATTAACAACTGGTTATTATGGCCCAATTGGCGGAGGTTCTGATTTTGGTGATGGATTAATCCCTCTAAAAGCAGGTGCAAAATTCTTTTTTGGAAACACCTTTTATGTACAGCCAGAAGTTGGTGCCGCATTCGGACTAAGAGACGGAGCTGGAACTGCTTTAGCTTGGGCGCCTAGTTTAGGTTATGCAAACAACAAATGGGATATAGCATTGCGTTATGAAGGTTTTGAGTACAAAAACGACGTAAGTAACGGAATGGTTGCCGTAAGGTTAGCTTATGCTTTTAAAAGACCAGGGAAATAATTTTTCATCTACCTATGAAAAATTCAAAAGCCGCTTCTAAAGCGGCTTTTGTTGTTTAAAAAACTTCCTGAAAATAATTTACAATTAGGGTTTTCATCAGCATTTCCTGCTCTAATAAATTATATGCTGGTATAGGTTTTATCTTTTTCCAATGTGGCCAACC
>DASSWV010000535.1:0-3687 GCA_035704545.1 Pelobium sp. | reverse complement strand
TTAGTATACCGTTTGCTTTCCAAGTTGATCAGCTAAGCATACTGATGTTGTTGATTATCACAGGAATTGGTTCGCTTATACATATTTACTCCATCGGTTACATGAGCCACGATCCTGGTTTTGGTAAGTTTTTCTCGTACCTAAACCTCTTCGTGTTTTTTATGTTGTTGCTAGTATTAGGAGCAAACTACATCGTGATGTTTATCGGTTGGGAAGGTGTTGGTTTATGTTCTTATTTACTGATAGGTTTTTGGTTTACTAACGGTGCTTTCGCTGATGCCGCCAAAAAAGCCTTTATCATGAACAGAATTGGAGATTTAGGGTTTTTAATCGCTGTTTTTATAATCATTGCAACATTCGGAAGCGCATCATTTGCAGAAGTTTTCCCGAAAGCACAGGGCATGGTTTCTGGTGACGCCACGCTAACTTTGGTTACTATTTTACTATTTGTGGGAGCAACCGGTAAATCTGCACAGTTACCTTTATTTACTTGGCTGCCAGATGCAATGGCAGGGCCAACACCAGTTTCTGCTTTGATACATGCGGCAACCATGGTAACAGCGGGTATTTACATGATTGCAAGATCAAATATTTTGTTTAGCCTATCGCCAATTACCATGAGTATTATAGCAGTAATTGGTTTAGCTACCGCAATTATTGCCGCAATTATCGCCATTACCCAAACAGATATTAAAAAAGTATTGGCTTATTCTACCGTATCTCAATTGGGATATATGTTTTTAGCATTAGGAGTTGGTGCGTATACCGCGGCTTTCTTCCATGTAATTACTCACGCTTTCTTTAAAGCTTTGTTATTCTTAGGTGCGGGTTCTGTAATCCATGCCATGAGCAATGAGCAGGATATGCGAAACATGGGTGGGTTAAAAGGAAAGCTTAAAATCACTTTTTGGACCATGTTGCTTGCAACCCTAGCCATTGCTGGTCTACCTCCTTTTGCAGGCTTCTTTTCAAAAGACGAAATTTTAGCTCATGTTTTCGAGCATAATATGATACTTTGGATTTTCGGTATTTTAGGAGCTTTGTTAACTGCATTCTATATGTTTAGGATGATGTTCTTAACTTTTTGGGGTTCTTTCCGTGGAACTGAAGAGCAAAAGCATCATTTACATGAGTCGCCAATTTCAATGACTTTTCCTTTGATCGTTTTAGCAGTGCTTTCTGTAATAGGTGGTTTCATGGGTGTTCCAGAAGCATTAGGCGGCGGGCATTGGTTAGCAGGTTATCTGTCGCCGGTATTTGCGGATTCAAGTTCACGATTGGGAGAACTATCACTGTCTCATGCTACAGAATATATGTTAATGGCTGTTTCTGTGATCGGAGTAATCATCGCAATTATATTTGCTTATTTTAAATATGTTAAAAAAGCGCATGTTCCGGTTTCAGATAGTGAAAATAGATCAGCATTAGCCAAAGTATCTTACAACAAATTTTATTTTGACGAGTTTTACGCAGCAATCATTACCAAACCTTTAGATGCGCTTTCTGTGTTTTTCTATAAAGTAGTAGATAAAGCAGGCATCGATGGAATTGTAAACGGAGTTGCTAAAGTTCCGGTTGAAGCCAGTAAAGGTTTCCGTTTGTTGCAAACAGGTAATGTGGGTTTCTATATTTTTGCGATGGTGATGGGTATTGTGGCGGTGTTAGCATATAGTTTTTTTAAATTTTAGGGTTCCGAATTAAAGAATAGATGAATTTATTAATCTTATTATTTTTTCCTTTAGTGGGTTCAATAGCAGTTCTATTGAATAAAAATTATGCAAAGCAAACCGCTTTAATTAGTTCAATGATTACGTTGGGCTTTGCCGTTACCATGCTTTGTAATTTTGATCCCGAAGCCGGAAAACAGTTCGTAGTTGAACTCCCTTGGATTCCACAATTAGGAATTAGCTTTAAAGCGGGAATCGACGGTATCAGCATGTTAATGGTGCTTTTAACCACAGGTTTAGTTCCGCTCATTATCTTATCAGGTTTCAACAGAACCTTCAAAAACCCATCCGCTTTATTTGCATTGGTTTTATTTATGCAATCGGGCTTATTGGTGGTATTCACAGCTTTAGATGCGTTCTTATTTTATGTAGGATGGGAAGCAGCTTTAATCCCTATCTATTTTATCTGTGCTATTTGGGGTGGAGTAGAAAGAATAAAAGTAACGATGAAGTTTTTCATCTACACCTTCGCCGGTTCACTGTTTATGCTGTTGGGAATTATTTACCTGCATTTACAAACTCCAGGAAACACTTACGATATCGAAGCGTTTTATGCGCTTAGTTTAGATACTGCTACCCAAGGATGGTTGTTTTGGTGTTTCTTTATCGCATTTGCTATAAAAATGCCGATTTTCCCGTTCCATACTTGGCAACCAGATACTTATACCGAATCTCCCACCATAGGAACCATGCTTTTAGCAGCCATTATGCTGAAGATGGGTGTTTACGGAGTGATCAGATGGTTAATCCCAGTTTTGCCTTTTGGTTTTGTGGAGTGGAAAACAGTTGCGTTGGTTCTTTGTATCATAGGTATATTTTATGCTTCTGTCATTGCGTTCAAGCAAAAAGATATTAAACGGTTAATCGCTTATTCATCAATTGCCCACGTAGGTTTAATTGCTGCCGGTGTTTTTGTTTGGAATGTACAAGGAGTACAAGGAGCAATGATTCAGATGATTAGTCATGGTATCAATGTTTTAGGCTTGTTTTTCGTTGCTGATATTGTTATCGATCGATTAAAGACCAGGGAAATTGCAACAATGGGCGGAATAGCTAAAATAGCGCCTAAATTATCCATTGCATTTTTAATTATTGTTTTAGGTGCGGTTGCATTGCCTTTAACCAACGGCTTTATCGGAGAGTTTTTGCTTTTACTGAGCGTTTTTTCTTTTAATATTTGGGCAGCCGCGATTGCTGGTTTAACCATTATCTTAAGTGCTGTTTATATGTTAAGGCTGTATAAAAACGTAATGCAAGGCACACTTAATGATTTAACTGCTTCTTTTAAAGATATCAGAGGGTCAGAAGTTGTTCTTTTAAGCATCGTTTGCGCTTTAGTAATAATTATCGGGGTTTATCCACAGCCTATTTTGCATATTTCAGAATCGGCGGTAAGCGGACTGATAGACCAAGTAAATAGTAAATTAGCATTTTAATCATAAGAATGAATACTTTAATAGTTATATCAATTTTGGCCCTTGTAGTTCTTTATTTAGGATTATTTAAAGCAAAAAATGCATTATTACCTGTTAGTATCTTAGGCTTATTAGGTGCTTTGGTTTTAGCGGTTTGGGAATGGAACAGCGGTGCAGCTCCAATTTTTAGCGGGATGATTCATTTTGATAATTTTGCAGTTGCGTTTTCCAGCTTAACCATCATTTCTACCATTTTAATTTTAATGCTTTCTAAAACTTATTTTGATAAGATAAGTGACGACGTAGCTGAATATTATACCATCATCTTATTTGCTTTAGTTGGGATTATTGTGATGGTTTCTTATCACAACTTATCAATGCTATTTGTTGGCTTAGAGATCATGTCGGTAAGTTTATACGTTTTGGCTGGCATAAAGAAACGCGATTTTGCCTCTAATGAAGCGGCTTTGAAATACTTTTTAATGGGTGCTTTCTCTACAGGTTTCTTGCTTTTTGGGATTGCATTGATTTACGGAGCATCGCAT
>DASSWV010000485.1:0-2241 GCA_035704545.1 Pelobium sp. | reverse complement strand
AGCGCAATATCTCTTTCCTGTTCTAAAATGTAAGGTTCTAATAGCTTTTTTGCAATTGATGGAGTGATAAGATAAATTAGTGCCAGTGTTAAAATACTGCCGACTATGAGTTTAGTGTTTTTCATCTTATAAAATTAGTTTTTTGTTTAAATACTTGAAAACCTTTGTAGTTTTAAGCGTTTTTGTAAATCAGCTTAATTTAGGGTTTTCACATATATGAACAAAATAATGAAATTAGTCAAAAGGTATCCTTTCTCAGTTTGCTTTGCGTTACTTTATGCTATAGTTTGGGCATTAATTTTTCTAATCCCATTACGGCATCCAGCTGGTGAAATCGCAACTGGTGAAGCCTCTGTATTTGCTGTGTTTTTGGGCCACTTTATCGCAACTATAAGTGTAATAACAACAATCTCACTAGCAATTTTTAAAAGGGAATATATGTTCTATAGTTATTTATCTGCTTTTATTTTGCTGCCTGTATTTATAGTACTTATTTTAACCTATATCTAACGGTCTTTAGAAGATCATGAGAAAGCATTTAACGCATTCTGGTCTGTCTAAGTAAACCATCTGTCCCAAGTCTTAAGCGTAGCGTGACTTCGGATTCATAAATAGAAAAGAGTTTTCAAACTCGCTATCCCATTTAAAGCCCAATCCCCCTTTATCCTCCCCAAAAATAAAGTCTATTAAATTAGTAGATATTCTTTAACTTGCGCCCAAATTAATTAGCTTTGCAGCGAAAAAACAGCACAAAATATTGAACTTTTACTTCCTATATTTTCTAGTCGCGTTTACCATATTTGGCTTTATTGCGGTGTTCTCACTTTTTAGTGTTTACGCGGAAAGGAAAGTATCTGCTTTTATGCAGGACCGTTTAGGGCCAATGGAAGTAGGGAAATATGGTTGGCTACAAACCGCTGCTGATATTTTAAAGCTCATTCAAAAAGAATACATTGTTCCCGCTTTGGCGGATAAAGTACTTTTCACTATTGCACCCGTAATCATTTTTGTAGCAGTTTATTTGGGTTTTGTGGCTTTGCCATGGGCACCGGGATTAGTGCCGGCGACAATGAACTTAGGCGTTTTCTACGTTTTTGCAATTATTTCCATAGAAGCTTTAGGGATTTTAATGGCAGGCTGGGGTTCCAACAATAAATACAGTTTGTTGGGTGCGGTTCGTTCAGTAGCGCAAATGGTTTCTTATGAAATTCCTATTGGCTTTGCCATCATTTCTGCCGTGATGATTTCCCAAACTTTAGATTTACAGCTCATCAATTACAGTCAAGGGATTTTAGCTACGGAAACTATTAAATTTTTAGGATTTTTAGATGTCACTCAAATCGGAGGCTTTTTAGCGTGGAATATTTTTCAAGCGCCACATTTATTGCTGGCCTATTTGATTTATTTTATTGCTTCCTTGGCAGAATGTAACCGGGCGCCTTTTGATTTACCCGAGGCCGAATCTGAGCTGATTGGTGGTTTCCATACAGAATATACGGGCTTACGCTTTGCATTTATATTTTTGGCCGAATACGCAATGATGTTTTTGGTAGCGATGCTTGGTGTCACTTTGTTTTTAGGAGGTTGGAACACGCCTTTACCAAACATCGGGAGTTTAAAGTTGGCAACTTATACGACCGGAATCTTCTGGGGAATTTTTTGGATAATGGCTAAATGTTTAGCTGTAGTTGGTGTTCAGATGTGGATTAGGTGGACATTACCTCGTTTACGAGTTGATCAGTTAATGACACTCTGCTGGAAAATTTTAACACCATTGGCTTTTTTGTGTTTAGTGATTTCTGGGATTTGGAAACTGTTGCTTTTTTAGAATGATAAAAACGGCTTACAACGGATTAAAAACTGCGTGGAAGGGCTTATCTCTTACCATCAAGCATTTTTTTGCCGCAACGGAAAGCAAAAAAGTAGCGAACGTTAAAGAATCGAATTATTTTGAGCAACAGAACGGAATTGCGACAGTTCAATACCCACATCAGCAATTGCCGATACCAGAAGTGGGTCGTTATCAATTAGATGTGGTTATTGATGATTGCATTGTTTGCGATTTATGCGCCAAAATTTGTCCGGTAGATTGCATTGAAATTGAAAGTATCAAAGCTACGGAAGCCATCGGCAAAACTTCCGACGGTTCTGTAAAACGTTTATATGCGCCAAAATTTGATATCGATATGGCGAAGTGTATGTATTGTGGTTTGTGCACAACAGTTTGCCCAACAGAATGCA
>DASSWV010000446.1:0-2775 GCA_035704545.1 Pelobium sp. | reverse complement strand
GTAGTCATAAATATTTTTTATACTAATCATTTAAAATATAAATAAAAATTTATAGAACTGTTTTTAGAGATTTGCCTGCGTATTAAAATCATAAAAACATGGCAAACAGTTTACATCAAATTTTTCCAGAAGCAAATGGCCTCACAGTTAAAAATGTTTCTGAATTTAATCCCTCAAAAATTACCAGCTTATTCTTCTGGTTCTTGTTCTTCGGGAACTTAGGTTTATTGATTTACTACTTCCCATCTGTTCCAACTTGGGAATTTAAAAACATCATCCGTATTAACGGCTTTACCTTGATTATCTGGGCAACGGTTACATTCTTTAGCGCCATTGTGAGCAGCTATGCAAGCAGTTACTTAACCGGTTTTAAATTTCACAATCGCTTTACTAGGCTTTGCATAGGTTTCACGTTCTCGGTTATGTTATTTATTGCATCTAATCATGTAGCATCACTACTTTTCGCGTGGCTTGCGATGGGATTTTTCATGTCGAGGCTAATTGGTGTAAACACCGAATGGGGTGAAGCAAGGGAAGCTGCTAAATTTTCGCAAAAATACTTCTTAGCCGGAAGTTTGTTTTTAAGTATTGGCTTGTTGGTTTTAGCATATCAAACTAACAGCTTCATGTTAACAGAAATCACACAAAATATCAACTCTCAACCCTATTGGATATTGTTTGTCGCCTCCGTCTGCATCATTATTGCGGCCATTATTCAGTCGGCAATTTACCCTTTCCACAAATGGTTGCTTTCTGCAATGACAGCGCCAACGCCAGCATCCGCATTAATGCATGCCGGTTTTGTAAACGGGTCCGGAGTTTTACTTACCTTATTTGCAAGCGTATTATTTGCATCCAACACGCTTAACATTTTATTAATCGTTGGTGGTGTTACTGCAATTGTAGCCCAGTTTACCAAATTAATACAGGTAAATGTGAAGCAAAAGCTTGGCTGTTCTACCATCGCCCAAATGGGATTTATGATTATGCAATGTGGCTTGGGCTTCTTCAATGCTGCCATAGTTCACTTGATTTTACACGGATTTTACAAAGCTTATCTGTTTCTATCTGCCGGCGAAAACTTGTCATACAGTGAGCCGGAAAAACCCAGTCAAATCCAAATCACGCTGCTACAAGCAATCATTGTTCTTATTTACGGAATAATTGGCGCCTATCTATTTACCACATTTACAGGCAAAGGTACTGAGCTCAACAGCAGTGTTTTTTTAACACTTATTGTGGCTATTACCGTTGGACAAGTAACCTATAACATTGTCAAAAATAAAAGCCTATCGGCAGTACAAAAAGCAGTTCTGCCACCAGTTCTCTTTTTCATAGGGATTGGGATGTATGCTTTAATGTATAATGCAATCACACAGTTAATGTCGGACATGGTCTTTTCAGCCAATCCAATACCGCTTTCGTTTATACAGGTTGCTTTTGCAATTGTATTTTTACTTGGCTTTTTTATGATGAAGATAGGCCTTTATCGCAAAATCCCCTGGCTTTATGTCAAACTACTTAACGATTCTCAACCACAAAAAAACACTGTTCTACTTTTTAAAACCAAATCTTTATCATGAATAAGCAGCTCATCAAAAACATCAATGAAGCATCTAAAGTAATTGGGAAAACCTGGCCTCTTTACGCCTTTGTAACTTCAAACCCTTTGGCAGGATACGAAAAATCGAGTTTTGAAAGCGCTATTCAGGAAGCTACCAAAAACTTAGGCGGATCAGCCTTTCCGGAAACGTACATGTTCCAACAAGCTTTGGAAAGCGGAGAAATAGACGAACAAGTACTTTCAGCAGGGTTGGCTGAAAACGGATTTGAAACCAATCCAGAATTTCACTTACAACAAATGGCCACTGTAAAACCTACAGAACAAAAAAATGCAAACCATCAGCTAGATAGCATCATGTGCAAATGGTTAGGCGTATTTATGGATGAAGGATCCGCAGAGTGGGAAATGCCCTATAAAACTCAAGGCTTTTATGTAGCTTGGAAGAAACTGGCGAAGTATGATAAAGAAATCAATACGATTGCAAAGTCGAAGATACCAAACAGTGCTTTAGAAGCGCTTGATGAAGTGCTGAAAGCTTACTCTGA
The DNA here is from genome assembly GCA_035704545.1 of Pelobium sp. GTDB lineage: Bacteria > Bacteroidota > Bacteroidia > Sphingobacteriales > Sphingobacteriaceae > Pseudopedobacter. The sequence goes on along the minus strand of DASSWV010000446.1, from coordinate 666 downwards.
AAAAGAACAACTCGCTATTTTTAAACATCATATTGCCGCTTTACCGGGCTGGACGGGCTACATCAACTATCGAACAGAAAGCAACTCGGCATGGCAACAAAAATACCCCATTTCAATGGTGGACTATTTAGCAGTGAGGCTATGGATTGCAAAACACAGTGGCGCTGAGCTAATACCGTGTAAAAGTTTGAAGCTTGAGACAAATAACACATTAAAATTGAAACATACTTGGTTGAAGGCCTGGGAAAAAACCTGGCAGAACCAACTTTCATTTGCTTTAAAAGCTAGTTCTTTTAGCCCAAAAACTAAAAAACTGGAACAAAACACACCCGATGCACAGCTTGTTTTCTGTATTGATACACGGTCCGAACTGATTAGAAGACATATTGAGAAGGTAGGGAATTACGAGACTTTTGGCTACGCAGGTTTTTTTGGGATTGCGATGGATTATCAAAATCCGGATACAGGGCTTACCAGAAAATCATGTCCTCCAATTGTTGGTTCTGCGTATAAAGTCTCTGAGGTTGCGCAAAAAGGAAAAACGAACGAGTTGGAAAATTACCAGCACAAAAACGAGAACAAAAAATTTAGCAACTACTTTTTTAAAAGGATGAAGAACATGCTGCCTTCTGCTTTCGGATACGTTGAAGGTTCTGGACTTTTTTA
>DASSWV010000384.1:0-20085 GCA_035704545.1 Pelobium sp. | reverse complement strand
GGTTTAGGAATGGTCCGTAAAACAGTACCTAATACAGGATCTTGCACCATATATCTTCTTACGGTATCAATTACAGCCACGCCACGTTTTACAAGTTGATTGTTTTGCCGGTTAGAAGGCACTTCTATTAAAGACTGCCTTTGAATGGTTTGTACATTTCCGTATTCATCAATTATTTCGTCAACATCTATACGGAGGTTAAAACTAAGCGGTTGGTTTTCTGGTTGAACCGGGCCATTATAAACTAATTTATAAGGATATCGGCTTCTTATTAAACTGTCCCGCATTTTAAAAACACTGTCAGATTTGGCTTGGTTAGCTTTCATCTGTTGCACAAAAGCAATGGTAGAATTTTCAATTTTTTCAGCTTTTGTTAGCGTGTGTTCTTCTCTTCTTTTTTCTCTGTTTTTTTGTCGTTTTAGGGCAAGCTCCTGATTTTTTTTCTGCGCTAGATCAGCTTTCTGCGCTAGAAAAACCAAAGCTTCTTTTTTCTCGAGTTTAGCAGAAACATTTTTTAATGCTTCGTTAACTGTTTGGTCAAAAAGTTGGGTTTTAAGCTCGTAAGATTCTCTGATGAAATAGAACTGCATGGCCATTACCCCAAATAGTGCAAAACTCATTAAGGCCATAATTAATATAATACTCTTCCGCTTCATCTCTTAACAAATATAATGTTGTAGGTTTTAAGGTGCTTTGGTTTAACACAATTTAACATTCATTAACACAAATTAAGACTTTTGTTTGACCTTAATGAGTAGATTTGAATCATAGGAAACAAAAAACTTATAAAGCGGTTTAATAAGATAATTTGTGATTAGTTTAGTTTGGTGTAAAGAAGGTGTTGAGCAATCAGCACCTTTTTTTATGGTTTATCAACTATCAAACAGTTGAAATATTTCCATTAAAGTGTTTCTAAAAAGAAAATTATATTAAATTTGATAAGCAAAAATTGAAACTCATGAAGACACAACTGCAATTAATCGCTACTTTACTTTTTATAGGTGCTACTTTAACCACGAAAGCACAGTCTACGCTTACTTTGAAGAATATTAATATCAAAAACGGTGCAAAGAATAATACTTTAAGTGCCTCTGAAAAAGAAAAATGGTCTAATAAAATAAAACCTTTTTATACCAAAATAAGCAGTCAATTAAAATCGCAACCTATTAAAATAGATAAAGTAGATCCTGTATCCGATTATAACTACGGCAATATTGATGAGAAAATGTGTATGCTGATAAAGACAGACACTTTTGTAGATACTGATTTTAGGATGCCCATCAGTTCAGAAAATATAGATTTAAAGATGGTTTATCCAAAAAGAAATTTTGTCAAATAATCCTTCTTGTAGCGTTTTTTATATAAAGAATCGAAGATTGTTGATCAAGGACAATCTTTTTTTATGTCCTTAGGTGTTGTAATTGTTTAAGTTTGCTTAAGCAAAAAAATGAGATATTTTTTCCATATCGGTTACAGAGGCGCTAATTACCATGGTTGGCAGCAGAACACCAATGTAATTAGCTTACAGCAAGTTATCGAAGAAAAAATAAGTCAAGTTTTAAAAACACCTATTTACATCAACGGTTGCGGACGTACGGATGCACAGGTAAATGCCAGTCAGTATTTTTTTCATGCTGATATTGAAGCTATTTGCGATGATGCTTTTCTTTTTCGGTTAAACCGCACTTTACCTGATGACATTGCTGTTTTCGATATTCTCCCGATGGAGGGTTTGCCACATGCCAGATTTGATGCCATACAGCGCCGATATGATTATTTTATCCATACCTATAAAGACCCTTTCTTAAACTTATCAAGTTCTCAATTTTCTGATTTGAATTTAGATTTTGAGAAACTTACACAAGCGACTTCTTTATTAACGAAGTATAACGATTACCGTCCGTTTTGTACTTCGCCGGATAAAAATGCACATACCATTTGCAATGTGTCTAGTGCGCAATGGTTGCTAAAAAACAATGGAAACCGTTTGCGCTTTCAGATTTCTTCCAATCGGTTTTTAAGTAAGATGATCCGGATTATTGTGGGTCAGTTAATCAATGTGGCAAAAGGAGAATTGAGTGTGGATGAATTTGAAAATTACCTTTCTATTAAACAAACCCCTAGAATTTTAAACTTGGCACCACCACGCGGATTATATTTATCGAAAGTAACTTACCCATATTTGGATTTAGCCCCTAAAACAGAATTTATGGGGTTGAATTTTGGAGATGACGGATGGGAGGTGATTTAGTTTTTAAAGAGTCTGGAGACTCTTTTCCATTCGTAAATCCGAAGAACGCTTCGTTCAATTCGGACAGTGAACTAAGGTTTTACTTTCACTATTTTATTGTCTTTCATAATCACTAGTACAGAGTTTTTCTGTTTCTTGAACTCAATTAACCTTTTGTAGGTTAATTCTAGCCCAGCAATTATTTTGTCTCGTAATTCATTTTGTTTTTCAACGGTGGTTTTCATAGTTTTTTAGCTCTTTAAATTTCGTTTCGTTAAGTATTTCAAACATCCCATCTGTATTTTTTTGCGCCATAAGCTCATGATGTCCATTTGAGTTATCGAATATCAAAACTCCATCCACAATCGGTAGATAAATGTTGAATAAATTTTTAATTCCACTCATATATCGTCTTTCAATCACGTCGGGTGTAATGTTATGTCCACCTTCTGCAACTCTTACGCTAACACGTTCTTTGGCCAGTTCTATATTCTGCAACCAAAAGAATAGTAAGGTTACAATATAGCCATTTCGTTTTGCTTCTTCAATTTTTGATTTGTAGATTTTGGTGGCGAGCGTAGTTTCAAAAGCGAAGCTTTGACCATTTTTTAAAAGGTCATTAACTCTTGTTAGCATTATTCTGCCTCAAAAGCAACTTTTTCAGGCTGAAATGGAGAAAGCCCTCTGGCTATTTCGTCTGCATTGACAAATTCTTTACACATAATTATTTCGGGTAAAATTGTGAAAGAAGCGGTGGTTTTTCCAGCTCCATTACAACCCGCTATGATGTAAAGATTTTTATCCTCCATTATCCAAAATTACAAAATAATATCTTGCGGTTTTAGGGGACGTTTCGTTTAACCACGGAGCAAAGGGAGGCTCTCACAGAGGAAACAGAGAAACGCCAATTTAACCGCAGAGGGCCCGGAGGTCACAGAGCTGAATGGAAAGCATTGTGTGGAGCGTCTTGCTCGAAAAGTTGATATTATACTACTTACGGTTTTTTGAAAATTGTAAGCCTGCTGTACATTAAGAGATTCTTAAATAACGACATTCCTCGAACTGACGAACAAAGATCTACAAAAACAACTTCTCATTAATTTCAGGGATGATTTTCTTGTTAACCGCTTCCGAAAACATGGTCTCAATTGCTTTTTTACCTTCTACACCTAAATCAACTGAATATTGGTTCACGTATAAATCAATGTGCTTGTACATCACAGCTTCGTCCATTTCTTGAGCGTGTGATTTTATAAAGCTTAAAGCAGCTTTTGGATTTGCAAAAGCGTACTCTACAGATTTTCTGGTCAAACGATTTACTTTTTGTTTCACGTCATCGGGCAAATCCCTTTTAATTACGATGCCACCTAAAGGTATGGCACAGCCACTTGTTTCTTCCCAATATTCACCTAAATCCTTTACTTTTTGCAAGCCTTTATCTTGGTAAGTGAATCTGTTTTCGTGGATAATCAACCCTAAATCAATTTCGCCATTTAATAGCTTTTGCTCAATGTCAGAAAAAACCATTTCTACTTTATTTTGCAGATGCGGATAGGCCAAACTCAATAAAAAATTGGCGGTGGTATATTTCCCTGGAATACCGACTTTTAAATTTGGATTGCTTAAATCTTGAGGGTTTCTGCAGATCAACATTGGTCCAACGCCAAAACCTAAAGCACTACCGGCGTCCAATAAAACATAATTTTTTAGGGCATAAGCATAAGCGTGATAACTTAATTTGGTAATATCCAAAGTGTTATTGAAGGCTTTTTGGTTAAGCGTTTCCACATCGTCAAAAACTACCTCAAAATCTAAACCTTCGGTATCTATTTTATGATGGATGAGCGCATCAAAAATAAAAGTATCGTTTGGGCAGGGCGAAAAACCTAAAGTTAGTTTCATTGTAGTTAAGTCAAAAATAGAAAGTTAAAAGTAGAAAGTCAAAAAGTCTAGTGCTAGAATTCCTTTATTCCGGTTATCAACCAATCGTTTAGGTTTTTAACCGCCAAAGGCAGGTTCCAATTATCTCGGTTTCGTTTTTCTACGTAGTTAGAGATGGACCGCACTTGTAGTGCTTCTGTATCCGCTTCTTCGCAAGCATAAAAAAACGCGGCACCTTCCATAGATTCAATGGTTGGGTTTACGCGTTCGCGGATATCCGTAATGCTTTCTTCGTTTCCGTGGATGGTATTTACGGTAATCGCGGTTACTTTTCTAAAGCCTTCTCGGATGATGAGTTTGTCTGATGCGGTAAACTCAACATCGCCCAGCTCCATTTGGTCCAGCGAGATAAATTCTTCGTCATCCTCTGCACCCAATTCTGATAAAATATCTTCCCGCACTTCTACCAACTGCCCCATTTTTATGTTGCGATAAAAACTGCCGGCAATACCAACGTTCAGTGCTAAATCGTACTTTTCTTGTGCAAATGCTTTCCCTAAGGCATAAGCGGTTGCTACCATTCCTACGCCAGTTATCAGAATTTTAACTTCGTGTTTGCCAATTTTCAGAAACTCATCGGCGTTAAATTTTGGCGCATAATGTTTAATAAAAGGTTCAATTTCTTGGTAAGTAGCAGCAACTAATAATATTTTCATTTTAGAAATTTTTACCACAGAGCGCACTGAGTTTTTGCACAGAGCGACAGTGTAGCTAATAAATAATTAAATAGAATGGATTGTGTTTAATAAACAACCCAAATTTGCGTTAACGATGGAAATGGATACCGGCCTTGCGATTAATGCTTTGTGGCGTATGAATGTACAGCGTGTTAAAACGCCCAATTATTAAAAATCTTCTTCCCATTAAATCTATTTATTGAAAAATGAATCCACATCAGTTCACAAAAATACACAAATCCCTTAACTAGTGGGTTTTCGTTGTAAATCGTTTACGTATATTTGCGATTATTTTAAAAAAATGATTTACATCACAAGAAAAGAGCATTTTAACGCTGCACACAAACTTTATCGTGAAAATTGGAGCAAAGAGAAAAACGAAGCGGTTTTTGGAAGATGCGCTAACACCAACTGGCATGGCCATAATTACGATTTATTTGTAACCATAAAAGGAGAAGTAAACGAAGAAACAGGCTTTGTAATAGATTTAAAGGATCTTAAAGATATTATTTTAGAACATGTAGTTGATAAACTAGATCATAAAAATTTGAACCTTGATGTTGATTTTATGAAAGGTAAAATGGCATCTACCGAGGTTTTAGCAATGGAGATTTGGAAACAATTGGCAGATAAAATAACCGAAAGAGGTGCGGCCTTACATTGTATTAAGCTTTATGAAACTGCAAATAATTATGTGGAGTACTTTGGAGAATAGCAAATGAACAACAACAACGATATGGGCTACCAAAAATTTGACACCTATAATGATAAAGTAATAGGTAATATTGCCAGCCATTATAGGGAAATATTGGGTGCCATCGGCGAGAATCCGGAAAGGGAAGGTATTTTGAAAACTCCGGAAAGGGCTGCCAAAGCTTTGCAATACCTAACCCACGGTTATGATTTAAATGCGGCAGAGATTTTAAAATCGGCGATGTTTAAAGAGGATTACAGCCAAATGGTAATTGTTAAGGATATTGAGGTTTACTCTTTATGTGAGCACCATTTACTGCCGTTTTTTGGCAAAGCACATATCGCTTATATCCCGAACGGACATATTGTGGGTTTAAGCAAGATACCGAGAGTGGTGGATATTTTTGCTCGAAGGTTACAGGTTCAAGAACGGTTGACCAACGAAATTAGAGATTGCATACAGGATACTTTAAACCCGGCAGGAGTTGCAGTGGTTATTGAATGTAAACACATGTGTATGAGTATGCGTGGCATCCAAAAACAAAATTCTGTAACCACCACTTCTGCCTTTACAGGGGCGTTTGGCAATAACGAAACCCGTTCTGAGTTTTTGAAACTAATTACGGCGGACCTGGCTTAGTGGCCGAATGCTAAAGGAATTTAATAATGAACTCAATATAAAAATATGAAAGCATACGTATTTCCAGGACAAGGCGCTCAGTTTGTGGGCATGGGAAAAGATTTGTACGACAACTCTGACCTTGCCAAAGAGCTTTTTGAAAAGGCGAACGATATTTTAGGTTTCAGGATTACCGATATCATGTTTAACGGAACTGACGACGATTTAAAACAGACCAAAGTTACTCAACCTGCTATATTTTTGCACTCGGTTATTTTGGCCAAAGTTTTAGGCAATGATTTTAAACCGGATATGGTTGCGGGGCACTCTTTAGGTGAGTTTTCTGCACTTACCGCAACAGGTGCGCTTTCTTTTGAAGATGGCTTAACCTTGGTTTCTAAAAGAGCTAACGCAATGCAAAAAGCTTGTGAAATTCAGCCTTCAACAATGGCTGCAGTTTTAGGTTTAGATGATTTTTCGGTTGAAGATATTTGCCAACGCGTGAGTGATGTGGTTGTACCGGCAAATTACAACTGCCCTGGACAATTGGTAATTTCTGGAAGTATTGCCGGTATTGATAAAGCTTGTGAATTGTTATTAGCAGCTGGCGCTAAAAGAGCTTTGAAATTAAATGTTGGTGGTGCTTTCCATTCGCCATTAATGGAAGCTGCAAGAGTAGAGTTAGAAGCTGCAATTGTTGCCACAGAAATTAAAGAGCCAACTTGCCGGATTTACCAAAATATTGATGCAAAACCTTACATGGATGTGCCTAGCATTAAGCATAATTTGATTGCACAGCTTACCGGTTCTGTAAAGTGGACACAAACCATGCAACGTATGTTGGAAGATGGCGCAACATCTTTTACAGAAGTTGGTCCAGGCAGTGTTTTGCAGGGTTTGGTTAAAAAAGTAAATAGGGCTATCCCTACAGAAAGCGCCTCCATCTAATTAAATTTTAAAAAAAAGCAGGAACAACGTTTCCTACCTTTTTTTGGCTTGGTTTTAGGCTAGCATATAGAACGTTATATTTATAGCGAACTTAAACCCAGAACTGGTAATCATTGAAAACTTCCACTAAAATACGTTGGCTTTTATTTTTAGTAACCATTGGTCTTTTTGCCACATCTTTGACTGCAAGATGGACATCAACCCAGCTGGTAAAACTATATGATATTGCTGATGATATTAGCGAGCAATTAATCAAAAAAGAAGACAAGGTTTACGAATATTTAAGCTCTAAAAGAAATATTGGCAACCTTAAAAACTTAACTACCCACCCTAAGATTGCCACAAGGGTTCTCAACGATTTTACCGAAGAAAATATATTTTTTCAGGTTTATAAAAATAACCAACTCATTTTTTGGTCTGATGCGGTAATTACAGCAAACAACACCCAAACTATAAAAGACGGAACTAGCTTTGTACGTTACAGTAACGGAAGCTACGAGTTAATAAAAAAAACAGATAAAGATTTTGCATTCCTGTTTTTTGTGCCGGTAAAATCTCGCCTACCATTTAAAAATCAGTATTTAAATGACCATAACTCTAAAGATTATGTAATCCGTAGCAACAGTATTGAGATAGCTGACATTGCAGATACGGAGGTAATTGATATAAAAAACAGAGACGGGAAATATCTTTTTTCCATAAAAAAGACTAATCAAGAAATTCATATTCCTTATACCGACATAGAGATTTACTTATGGTGCTTCGGTCTTTTTACCTTACTGTTGCTAATCAACAGTATTTGTAAGCATTATGCAGATTTAGGTTATCCGGTTTTTGCTTTACTGGGTTTGGCAGTTTTACTGTTTTTATTGCGCTACTTGGGTTTGAAATACCATTTTCCCGAAGCGTTATATAGCCTTAAACTGTTTGATCCGGCTTTATATGCGTCTAGCTTTTACTTTCCTTCGTTTGCAGATTTTATATTAAACATCATTAGTTTTTTATGGGTGGCAATTTTTGCGTTCTCGTACAAGAAAAAATTGTTTAAACCAATAAATAATAAATTTGTAGGTTACAGCATTATATTTTATAGTGCCTTAATAATTGCCCTACTTTCTTTTTTATATTCCGAAGTTTTTTTCGGTTTAATTTTTAATTCTACCATCAATTTTAAAGTATCAAACTTAGTCAACCTTAACTATATTAGCTTTCTGGGCATTTTAATGATGATGCTTGCCCTGCTGGCGTATTATCTTATTATAGATTTTTTAGTCAATCTCAGTACTTATATCTCTATAAGCTTAAAGGGAAAAAAAGTAGCTTTGTTAACTATTTCGTTAATTCTTATTGCTTTAACGTTTGTTTTTCAGCAAAACTCGGTTTACCACATACTTATTTTTGCTGTGGTTTTAATCGCAATTAAGCTAAATTACCAGCCTAATGAGAGGTCAATATTCCCCGCACTTTTACTGATCTCTTTTGTGTTTTCTACGGTGGTGTCTTTAAAACTTAATGCTTACGAAACTTTTAAACAGCAGGAAATTAAGAAAACATTATTATTGAAATTGTCTTCAGCGGAAGATCCCAATGCAATAATTTCTTTTAACGAGATGGAGAAGGATATTGTTAATGACAAAAGCTTAGCAAAACTTTTAAAAACAAAAGCCTCCAATAACATAGCGCTCAATGCAAGAGTGAGCAATAACTATTTAACAGATTATCTAAACAAGTTTGATTACAAAGCCTACCTTTTTAACACATCAGATTCCTTGGTTAGTTTTGGAAGAGATATTAAAATTGATAAATTTAAAAGACAGGTTGAAAACTCTTCATTAAAGATTAGCAATTACTTTTACAGGCTAAACAATACGTTTGGTTACCAAAGCTATTTTGCAGTTATTCCTATTAAAGAGGCGGATTCTACTGCCGGAACCTTGGTTTTAGAGCTAGTATCTAAACAGAGCACTTTTAATGGCAATTTGCCACAGTTGCTACAAAACGGAAATGCTAACCAAAGCTCTCAGCTTAGAAATTACTCCTACGTTTTTTACGAGAATAAAAAACTAGTAAACCAATATGGTTCTTTTGTTTACGATTTGGTAAATAACTTTTTAAACGGAGAAGTAAAAGATTTTATAGTGCTCAATCAAAACGGGTTCGAGCATTTGATTTACAAACCTACCAATAGCACTACTATTGTTGTCACTAGCGAATCCAATAGCTTTTGGCGAGAGCTCGCTTCTTTATCGTTCTTCTTTATTATATTTTTATTGTTCGGCTTAATTGTTACTTCTTATAAATGGGTAATTATAGGTTTTAGTAAATATAGTTTTGATTTTAGGCGTTTTAAGCATCAAGTTCTAAAAGCAAATAATGAGATTTTATACAAAACGCGTATCCAGGTAGCTTTGGTGGTTGCAGTGGTAAGCTCTTCTTTAATTATCGGGATTATTACTTTTTCTTATATATCTATTCAGTACAAAGAACAACAGCAAGATTTTATAAAAAGTAAAGTGCGTACCATTACAGATTCTTTTGAGCACACTTTATTTAGCGATGCCAGAGCTTTTAACAAGAATGGAAATATCACTTTTGATGAGTTTTCAAAACTTTACGATTCTGATTTAAATATATTTGACATCAACGGAAAGCTAATTTACTCCACTCAGTATAAAATTTACGCAATTGGTTTAGTTGCCGATAGAATGAACGCCAATGCCTATTTAAACCTTAAAATCAAGAAAAAATCGGAGTTTATACAGGACGAATCTATCAACCGTTTGGAGTTTACATCGGCCTATATGCCAATTAAAAACAGAAAGAATACCGTGATTGCATATTTGCAACTACCGTATTTTGCCAATCAGGATGATTACAACCAAAAAATTGGAACATTTTTAAATTTACTCATCAACATATATGTGCTGGTTTTTGTGGTAATGGGCTTTTTTGCTTTTGTGGTAGCAAACCAAATTACAAGTCCGCTAAGTTTAATTCAGGAAAGCTTTTTGAAAACCAGAATCGGATCAAAAAACAGCCCTATTGAATGGAAACGAAATGATGAAATTGGTAGTTTGATTATGACATATAATTCCATGGTGGAAGCACTAGAGGAGAACGCCAATAAACTTGCCCAATCTGAAAGGGAGACGGCTTGGCGTGAAATGGCTAAGCAGGTAGCGCATGAGATTAAAAACCCGTTGACACCTTTGCGCTTAGGGGTTCAAATGTTGGATAGGGCCTGGCGAGAAAAAGATGAAAATTTTGATGCCAAGTTCCAAAAATTTAGCAAGTCATTTTTAGAGCAGATTGACAGCTTAAGCCGTATTGCATCCGAGTTTTCGAATTTTGCTAAAATGCCCGAGTTGAAGTTAGAGAAAGTGAATTTGTTAGAAACGATTAACAAAGCAACGGAAATTTTTAACCAAATGGATCAGGTTAAAATATTTTGTGAAGAAGATGGTTTAAAAAACTGTTTTGTGCGAGCAGATAAAGATCAATTGTTGCGGTCATTTAATAATTTGTTGAAAAATGCGATTGAAGCAATTCCGGAGGGCAAAGACGGTGTAATTACGATTGACGGACAAAGAGTAAAAAATAAAGTTGAGATTAAAATAGCCGATAATGGCACAGGTATTCCAGTCAACTCAAGAGAAAGTATTTTTGTGCCTAATTTTACCACAAAAAGTTCTGGAACTGGCTTAGGTTTGGCTTTTGTGAAACAAGCCATCCAAAATGTAAACGGAAATATTTATTTTACCACAGAAATTGATGTAGGCACCACCTTCTACATTACTTTACCCGTGGTTAGTAAATGATAAATAAATGGTTAATCGGTTTTCTGTTGTTTTTTGCATCGCTAACCGGTTATGCCCAAATTAATTCGTCCCAAGTTTTAAAAAAGGTTGCTGTTAAAGATTCTATTGCACTTGATACTTTGAGCATTTTGCCAAATAGTTTTAAGATGCTATCAGGTACTCTTGCCATCAAGCCTAGTCAATATCAAATTAATTACGCATCATCTGTTTTGGTGTGGTTGCAAAAACCTATCGTAGATTCTGTTTTGGTGAGCTATCAAACTTTGCCTGTTTTACTTTCTAAAAGAAATTTTTATAAAGACCCAAAACTTATTGAGGAAGAGGTGATCAATAACCAACCATACATTTATCAGGTTAAAAAAGAAGAGAATGCAATTTTCGATTTTGAAGGCTTTAACAAAAGCGGAAGTATTTCTCGCGGAATTGGATTTGGCAACAATCAGGATTTAGCCGTTAACTCAAATTTGGTTTTACAGCTATCAGGTAAACTGAATAATGATATCGAGATTTTGGCGGCAATATCCGATGATAATTTACCAATTCAGCCAGAGGGCAACACGCAACAAATTAACGATTTTGACAGGGTATTTATTCAACTTAAAAGAAAAGACGCAACTTTGATCGCCGGTGATTACGAACTCCGCCGTCCGGATAGTTATTTCGCTAATTATTTTAAAAGAACGCAGGGTATAAGCGCTAGCAATATTTTTAAAGACAAAAAAAACCGTACTTATGAAACCGGTTTTGCCGCAGCGGTTGCCAAGGGAAGGTCTGCCAGAAATAGTTTTGACGGAATTGAAGGCAACCAAGGACCTTACCGTTTGCAAGGAAATAATGGCGAGCAGTTTATTATAGTTTTATCGGGCACCGAACGTGTTTTTATTGACGGTGTTTTGCAATTACGCGGGCAAGATAATGATTATGTAGTTGACTATAATACCGCTGAATTAACTTTCACCACCAAGCGTTTAATTACCAGAAATTCAAGAATTGTGGTGGAATTTGAGTATTCTGATAAAACTTATGCCCGTAGCCTTTACCAGGTTAACCAGGGTTTTAAATCGGAAAAACTGAAACTGAACTTTAATTATTACAGCGAGCAGGATAACCCCTTGAAACCAATTTTGCAGGATTTAAATGACGATCAAAAGCAATTTTTAGAGGGAATTGGAAATAACATCAGCCAAGCAGTTTATCCAAATGTGGATAGTGTAGCTTTTAATGAGAATGAGATTTTATACAAAAAAGTAGATTCTTTAGGGATTGCTGACGTATATGTTTACAGCACTAATCCATTAAATGCAAAATTCAGGGTTGGTTTCTCTTACGTGGGTCCAAACGCCGGGAACTACCAAATTGATGTTAACTCGGTGGCAAACGGTAGAGTTTACGTTTTTGTAGCGCCACAAGGCGGAGTTCCACAAGGGGACTATTCGCCGGTAAGCTTACTGATAACCCCTAAAAAACAACAGTTAATTACGCTGAATGCTGATTATAAAATTGCCAAAAGAACGCAGGTTTTTACCGAAATTGGTTTCAGCGATAACGATGTAAACCTTTTCTCTGATTTACAGAATAGCCAAAATAAGGGCTTGGCTTATAAGATCATCGGACAAGATACGAGAGTACTTAGTGGAAATGACACCACAGGTTTGCGATTAAAAACCAAACTCAGTTACGAGTATGTAAACCAGCAATTTAAACCCTTGGAACGCTACCGCCCAGTTGAATTTGATCGGGATTTTAATTTTAGAGCCAACTCACTTTTGCCAGAGGACGAACATTGGAGCACTTTAAATTTACAGCTCATTAAATCCAACAATAAAAATATAGCCTACGGAATTTCTAACTTTAACCGAGGCACTTTTTACAATGGTTTACAGCAAAGCTTAAACGGAGTTTACGAAGTAAAAAACTACACCGCAAGATATGCCGGAAGCTTGTTGAACAGCAAAACAACTCTTGATAAGGGTCAATTTTACCGGCAGATTTTTACCTTATCAAAAGCATTCAATTATTTTGAAACAGGCTTTAATTATAATGAGGAAAACAACCGAACTGCAAACCTAAGCAACGATACTTTAAATCTACAATCTTTCAGTTTTAGAGCTTACGAGTACTTTATTAAATCTGCGGATAGCGCAAAACGCGAGTTTTTATTATTGTATAATCAAAGGTTTGATGAGTTACCAAATGGAAAAGATTTGAGATCCTTTTCAAAAGCAAATACTTTTACCGGAAAATTGGTGTTAAGCAAAAATGCAAACTCTAATTTAGCGTTGAATGCCACTTATCGGTCTATTAATTACTCGGCTACTGATACTATTAATAAAAACGAAGAAACCTTATTGGCCCGAGTTGATTATAATTTTACTGGCTTAAAAGGATTTATCAGCTTACAATCGTTTTACGAATTAGGAACAGGGCAGGAGCCAAAGCGTGAGTTTGTTTATTTAGAGGTAACGGCTTCACAAGGGATTTATGCGTGGATAGATTATAATAGCAACGGAATTAAAGAACTTAACGAATTCGAGATTTCTAAGTATCCGGACCAAGCGAGATACATCAAAGTTTTTAGGCCAAACAATCAATTTGTGAAATCCAACTTTACCAATATCAATCAAACCTTAAGTTTAAACCCAGCGAGACTCTTACGCGACAATGAATCGGGCTTTGCCAAACTTTTAGCCAAGTTTTCCAATATTACCTCGTTACGAATAAATAAGAAATTGTTAAGTGGCGAGGGCTTTTTATTTAATCCGTATCAAACCAGTATCAGCGAAAGCAACCTAATTTCGCAGAGTTCATTTGTTCGCAATACGTTATTTTACAATCGTACAAATCCTGTTTTTGGTGTTGATTTTAGCGTCCAGAAATTAGGAAGTAAATTATTGCTAACCAATGGTTTTGATAGCCGGGCGAATGAAGAAAAGGGGATAAGATTACGATGGAACTTTGTGCGGAAAAGCAATTTCAACATCAACATTAATCAGGGTAATAAAGATTTTTCATCTCAGTTGTTTACGGAAAGAAATTACAGCATTACCTATTATGAAATGGAGCCCGAATTTGGTTACCAATTTACCACCGATCTAAAAGCCACATTAAAAGCAAAGCTAAAACAACAAAAAAACGTTGTGGTTTTTGGCGGTGAAGAAACGTTGAATAGCAGTTTGGGAGCAGAATTGAGGTACAATCTTTTAAAACGTGGAACGCTTAGCAGCCAGTTTAGTTTGATCAACAACAAGTTTGAAGGCGTAAATAACACTTCGGTAGCTTACGAATTACTGGAAGGATTACAACCCGGAAAAAACCTAACTTGGTCATTAGGTTTCCAACGCACCATTTCAAATGGCATACAACTAAACTTTACTTACGAGGGCAGAAAATCAAACGAAGTTAAGGCTATCCATACTGGTGGTGTGCAGGTGAGAGCGTATTTTTAGTTTTTTTCCGACCAATTTGGTTAAAACTAGAAGGCTTAAACTTAAAGTCTATTATTTTCGATGTTCAATAAGCCTTTCTTCAAGGTAAACACCACATATTCTCTTTTACGCCTTAAACGATCTTGCAAATGATTGATCAATTTTTCTTCTTGCCCGGCTTCAAAAACTAAATCCTCATCGCTTAAATGGTTGTACTTCCGTTTAAGCTTAATTTTCAACCTGTCCCAGTCTGTATTACTGATGCTAATTTCTGCCATGATATATGTTTGTCACAAAAATAGCAATTGGACGCGAATTAGAAAACTTTAGTTGTTTAGTTTTTTGATGCGTTTGGGGTATGGATTTGCTGTGGCTTGTAGCTCCTAAAATAATCAAAGTAGCAATGTGAAAAAGTACGAGCTACACGCTCGCACTATCAAATAAGAGTAATCTACCTAATTAGGCGCTAACCAATATTTAGGATCTTGTTCGGTTTTAGATTTATAGATATGGAATTCTATTTCAGCTTGCCCATCCGCAGTACCAATTGATTGTTTTGTACTTACGCTTTGGCCTTTAGAAACACTTACCGAGCTTAGGTTTTTATATGCTGTAAAATACTCGCCGTGTTGGATGATCACCACCGTTGCACCTGCAATATCAATAACTGTGGTTACTTTTCCATTAAAGATTGAACGGACAGAAGCTCCTGGGTTGGTTTTAATAGTCCAACCGGCAACGTCAACTGTAACATTACCAATTTTTTTGGTGCCCATATACTCGGTAACAACACCATTTGCAACTGGCCAAGGTAGTTTTCCACGGTTACTTACAAAATCTGCTGATAATTTTGCTGCTTCTGGTGTAGAATTTAAGATAGAACCAGTAGCCTTTTTTGCAACTGGTGCAGCTGTACCGGCAGCTTTTGCTTTTGCGGCGGCAGCTCTTGCTTCTTCTTCTGCTTTCTTTTTAGCTAACGCAATTTCGCGGTCAATGGCTTGTTTAATTGCTCTTTCCAACTGTTGTGCGTCTCTTTGTTTTTTAGCTAAATCTCTCTTTAATTTTTTTTCTTGTGATGTTAAAGAGCTCACTACTTTTGCCTGTTTGCTTTGCGCAGTTCCTAGGGTGCTTTTCTCTTGTTGTTGATCATCTAAAAGGTTATCTTTTTCTCTTTTGTTTTTGTTGAGTACGGCTATCCTTTGCTTAAGCGAGGCCTGCGTGTCTTCTATATATTTAGCTTGCTTTTTACGGTAATCTCCAAATTGTTGCAGATATTTTAAACGTTTATAAGCTTGGTTGAAATCTTTTGCGGCAAAAATGTACATTAACTTACTGTACGAACCCTGGTTTTTTTGCGCAAACCTTATCATGGCTGCGTAATCAGATTTTAGTTGTGTGAGTTGCGCTTGTAAAGACCTAACTTGGTTAACATTCTCGTTAATTTGTCCGTCCAACAACCTAATTTCTGAATTGATGGTATTGATTTTTTCTTCCCTTAGGCGGATTTGGGTACGCAAAGCGTTTAGCTGCTTTAAAGTGCCTCTTTTTTCTGTAGTTGTTTTAGATAAAGTCCTGTTGATCATCTCAATATCTTTGTTCAGCTGGGCCTTTCTTCTTTCAAGCTCGGACCGAGTTTGAGCAAATAGTTGAACACCAGAAAACAAAAACAGAATAAATAAGACAAATTTAAGATACTTCATTGCGGCAAAGGTATTTAATTTAGTCAATCACTGAAAATCTTTTGGAAACATTAAATGGAAAATCCACAGGTTCGTTCAAAACGGTTCTACCGTAATCCATATTTAACTTGATAGATTGTGAACCAGCAACAGACTCAATATTGAGTATTTTAGGAACCAGCACTCCAGAAATATTTTCAAACGAGCCAACGTTTATGCTCAAATTTTTTAAACCGTCAGTTGTGTTTAAAGTTGTTGAAGCGGGCTTTAAATCACTGTTAAAGTTTACCTGATACATGATTCGGTCGCTCTGTCCTTTAATTACCAAGCCCTGCGTTTCAACAGATAAGTCTCTTTTGTTGTTTAAGGTAAAAGGAATACAGTTGCCCACCATTATGGCTTCTAAAGTAGCATAATCAATTTTTTCATTACTGTATTTGTGCAAAAAGCTGAAAGGTTTTGCGATGTAAACATTATTCATTTTATCCATCACTTTGATGCTATCTGGCGTAACTAAAGCTCTTGCAACCTCAATTCCGGCAAAGTAATTCACAGAAACCCAAATTCCTTCTCCTTTCTTTATCCTGATGTTCATAGTAACATCAAAAGATTTGCCCTTGATACTTAATTGTGTTGCCGCTTTGGTGCTCAAAGTTGTAAATTTCGCCTGCTGTGCAACAATTTTCTTTAAATTAAGACTTGCTTTTTCTTCCAGTTCAACACTGTTATCTTTTGAGTTTGGAGATGCTAGCTTTTGCTTGCTTTTACAGGATACAATCGCTATGCAAAAAGCTGCAATCAACAATTTATTCAAGATACTTTTTTTCATTTATTTTCTTTTTTACCAATGGATTATTGGAGTCAATTTCTAATGATTTACGCCAGTTTTCCAATGCTTTATCAATGTTGCCCAGTTTGTAAAATATATCTCCCAAATGCTCAAATTGAACGGCGCTATTTGGGTTATTATCGATTGCCTTTTGCATCCATTCTTTTGCTTCTTCGTACTTTTTAAGCTTAAACAGTATCCAAGCGTAAGTGTCTTGAAAAGAAGCATTGTTTTTTTCTAACTGGTTAGACTTTATGGACATTTTCTCTGCCTTTTCCAGGTTCTCACTCCTTAACGATAAATAATAGGCATAATTATTTAGGGTGTAACTATTGTTTGGATCTAAAAGCAATGCCTGTTCATAAGCTTGTGCAGATTCCTTGTATTTTTTTTGTCCTTGGTAAGCATCGCCTAGGCTACTGTAAATTTGTGTTTTTAGCACTTTGTTTTCAATATCGTAATCCAAAGTACTGTTTAAGTAACCGATGGCTTTTTCGTAGTTTTTTTCGATCAGATAGCCCATCCAAACATAAAAGTATAGGCTGTATTGGTTAGGGAAAAGTGTTAAAGCTTCTTCGCCGTCTTTGATTAGGGCTTTGGTATCATTATCAAAAAGCTCAATTCGCAGTATTTGGTCCCAAATTACAAATACATTTTTATTGATTGCCAATGCTTTTTTGTAAGCGATTTTGGCTGCGTTAAAATCCTGTTTTTGGTAAAGCACATCCCCATAAATGGAAAAAGATTTGGCATCTGTTGGATGCGCAATGGTAAGTATTTTGGATAATTCTTCGGCCTTAGCAATCGCATCCGCATCCGGAAAGGAATCAAAATACTTAATGATGATTTTTACTTTCTGGTCAATATTAAAACTGCTTTGCTCAAAGGCTATTTTAATTTCTTCAAATGCCTCGTTTGGTTTCTTCTGAGATTCCAGAATTTGCGCTATTGCCATCCGTGTAAAGGGGTTGCTGTCGTCCAGGCGTTTCGCCTGTTGATAAACTTTTAAAGCGTCAGGAAGCATTTTATTGGCATAGTACAAATCTCCCAAATAAAGATAATACCTAACATCTGAAGGATTGTTTTTGATCAGCTGTTCTAAATCAGCGATAGCCCTTTTAATGTCCCCTTTTTTCAAGTAAATTTTTTGCCGACCTTGCAAAACTTGATCAGTTAAACCAACCTGGCTTTCCACGCTGTTATAAAGTTCTAATGATTCTTCTAAATTTCCCATCATAAACAAGGCGTTTGCCTTCTCAAAGCTGTATTCCAGTTTCTCGGGTTTAAGTTTAATTAATTCGTTTAAGGCATAATCTAACAACTGATAATCTTGTTGTTGCTGGTAGATGTTAGCCATTAACAGCCAATACCATTCATTTTCGGTATTTATGGTAACGGCTTTTTCTGCATAAATACGGGCATTGGCTAAATCGCCTTTTTTAAAATAAATTTGCCCCAGTTCGTAGTAGGAGGGGTGATGAAGGGGGTCTATTTTTAAAGCTTGGTTAAAACTTTCAATAGCCAATATTTCATTTTCAACCACTTTTTCTCGTAGTCCCGAATAATACAAATCAATAACTTTACTGCTATCAGTTGCCGTTAAATTATTGCCCGATAAAATGATGAGTGCCTGATTTTTTGCGTTTTTTTGTTGCGCAAAAGAACTGATGCAAAGCAAAACCAATAATGTTGTAAAAATGCTTCGCGTATTCATGTTTTATTTAACTCCTGTATGTCCGTAACCTCCAGCACCTCTTTGCGTATCAGAAAGCGACTCCACTTGTTGCCACTCGGCTTTTTCGTGTTTTGCAATTACCATTTGTGCTATGCGGTCGCCATCATTTACAATAAAAACCTCGTCAGATAAATTTACCAACAAAACTTTTATTTCCCCTCGGTAATCTGCATCAATAGTGCCTGGTGAATTAACAATGCTAATCCCGAATTTATAGGCCAAACCACTTCGTGGGCGAATTTGTGCTTCAAAACCAATCGGTAATTCTATAAAAATACCGGTAGCAATCAACTTCCGTTCCAAGGGTTTTAAAGTGATTTCTTCGCTCAGATCGGCTCTTAAATCCATTCCGGCAGAAGCCTCGGTCTCGTAACTTGGTAGCTGATGTTTTGATTGATTGATGATGTTGATTTTCATTTCTATATATTGTTTAACGGCAATAAAGCAATCATGTTTTATTCTGTTGCTCACGCCATCGGTTAAAACATAATTATTCTATAAGCTGCTGAATAATTTTTTGAGTTGATGACGTTCAAGATATAAAATTATCAGTCCAAAGCCTATAAAAAGGAAATTTCCAATAATTAAATCCCTTTTAAAATAAACGAAAGAAAGCCACACTACCACAATTGATAAAAGCAGATAAAATATATTTTGTTTTAAATGATAAGGAATAGCGTAGTTTTTTTGTCCCAAAATATACGATAAAATCATCATGCTGGTGTAAGCCGTAACCGATACCCAAGCCGATGCCATATACCCAAAATAGGGAATAAAAATAATATTTAAAATGATGGTTAATACTGCACCAACGCCTGAAATATACAAGCCGTATTTGGTTTGGTCTGATAGTTTGTACCAGATGGAAAGGTTCATATAAATACCCAAACTCACGTAGCCGAACAGTAAAATTGGAACCACATCTAAACCTTCCCAATAAGATTCATCGTTAATAAAGTGTTTTAAGATTTCGATATTAGCCACAATTCCAACGAAAATCAGCGTAATTGCCATTACAAAATAATTCATGATGGTGGCATAGGTTTGCTTGGCATTTGCGTTTTTGGCGTGAGAGAAAAAGAAAGGCTCGGCACCTAACCTAAAAGCATTGATGAAAATACTTAAAAAAATAGCGAGTTTACAGCAAGCGCCATAAATACCTACTTGTGCTTGGCTGATAGATGCTGGCAGTAATCGCCCGAGAAAAATCTTGTCTAAATTTTCATTGACGATGAATGATAGATTCGCCACAAATATAGGCAAACTGTAAAGCACCATTTCTGCCATTAACTTTTTATCTGGTTTGAACTGAAGCTTGAGCAGTTCGGGGATGAGCATGAGAAAAGTTACAGCACTCGCAATTAAATTGGAGATAAAAACGTAGCCTATCCACTGTTCTTGATACCAACTTGCAAAATAGCTAGCTCCAAAAAACTGATTTTTAATAATGTACGGAATTACAAAAATAAAAAATAGGTTTAGCGAAATAAA
>DASSWV010000355.1:0-4743 GCA_035704545.1 Pelobium sp. | reverse complement strand
CAGATAACACCTGAGCTTGGAGAGCGATACTTGTCTGATTAAACGAAAAACCGGTTTAAACTTCAAGTGAAATCAAGTAGCTCCCATAAATTAAGATACTAAACCACTGTTAAATCTGTAAAACAAAAAAAGACCGCCTTTTAGAGACAGTCTTTTTTTGCTTTAAGCAGTTTCACTTTCTGGGGGTATTCCGTAGTCATCTGCCCCATATCTTTTTTCCTTTTTTGTTTTTGATTTTACAAAGCTGGTAACATTATCAATCCAGCCGGCAAGTACATCTCGGTTAAATACCGTAGGGTTAATGGCCTTTTGCGAGAACAACGAAACCAGTGTTTTTATAATGGCTCCTTTATTTCTTAATAAAGTTTTATTTATAAATAATGGAAAAAATATCCGGCCTAAGTTTGTTGCCCAATCCGCTCTAACACCAATGTCCATTTTAGTACCAAACGCAAATGATGAAACAACGTCCTTAATAAAAACAAAGGGATGTGTGAATTTATTCTTAATGCTTTCTATTTTTTGACTAAAATAAATTTCATCGTCAACTTTCTTAATTTTTAAATAAGTTATACGAGCCTCAAGTTCTGCAATATTTGTAATCTGTGTCTCCATTACTAACTCTTTTTAAAAATTTTGCGTATCAGCATATCAACAATAGGATTTTTTATATAATTTTTTCTTATCAGAACCAGAATGATGGACAAAAGAAAATAGAATAATGTTACCATTAAAAATCCTTGGTACATGCTAGAAAGCACTTCCCCAAGGTAAAATCCTACACTAAAACTTAAAAAAATCAGAAAAAAAATAGCGACAATAGCTAAAATTAGACTACTAACTACTCCGCCAGCAACTTTAACAACCGAATGAATTGCGGTTAATTTTTTAAGTTCAATTTGGGTGTTTACGTAATCCTTAGCCCTATTAAACAAATCATCATTGTTTAAATTATCATTTTTTTCCATAGGATATGTTATTAAGCATTTGGTGCTGAATCAACAAATTGGTCATCCGCAGTTTTAATTTTGTCTTTTATTTTGCTTACTACTTTTTCTTTAAATTCTGTAAGGTTGTCAATTTCTTGTGCTGCAGTTTCTTTAATGCTATCTCCCAAATTTTTTAGAGAATCTGATAATTTATCACGTGTTTCCGAACCTTTTTCTGGCGCAAACAATAAACCTAATGCAGCACCGGCTGCTACACCTGCTAATAAAGCGATAAGAGTTTTTGAGTTATCTTTCATAATCTTTAAATTTTTGTTATATCTTAAACTACACTATTATAAGAAAATACCTTGCCAATTAAAAGTAAATTGTCAAATTATTGATTCCGTCTGGCCCACCACAACCTTATTAGTCTCGTAAATTTTAATTAAATGAATAAACCACAACAAGAGCAAAGGGCCAAAAACCAGGCCCACAAATCCAAATAATGGCAAGCCAATAATCACCCCTATTACTGTTATAATAGGATGTGTGTCAGCAAGTTTTTTATTGATCATAAACCTAATCACATTATCAACATTGATAATAACGATAAGCGTAAATAGCGCAACAAACGTTCCTTGCCAGTTTTCCCCGTTTAAAAAAAGTATTAAAGCAGCAGGACCAGTAATTATAGGCGCACCAATTACAGGCATAAATGACAAAAAGAAAGCAATTATTCCCCAAAAAACGGCATCATCAACACCGGCAATAAAAAAGCAAAACACCACTAATAACCCCTGCACTAAAGCAATTACTCCTTGCCCAAGTACATTTGAAAAAGTAGTATGACGCAACTCTTCTGCAAATTGTAGGGAATGTTCTTTTTTAAGTGGCGCATACTTTACCATGTTTTGCTCAAATTTTTCTGATTGTACAAACATAAAATAAAGCAGAAAATACATGATTGTAACCGTTAAAAATATGCCCAGTGCGCCAGTAAGTAACGATGGAAAAAGGTCTTGAGCAAATTGGCTAAATTTTTCAATATATTTTTCGATAAGGTTGGGTTTATTAAGCTTAGTACCCACAAAATCATCTACCTTAGAGACTAGCGCTTTGAGCTGAAAGTCATCATCCTGGAGTTTAGCAAGTCTGTTTACAACCATATAGCTTAATGTTAGAAAAGGAATCACAATTATAATGGCAGAACTTACTATAACAGCTACCGCAGAGGCGACTTTTCCTATTTTACGTTGTATAATAAAAAATAGTGGTTTAAAAATAGTGTATAGAATAATAGACCCTAAAAATGCGTTAAACAATTCTTTTAAACTGTAAATAATAACGCCTGCTAGCAAAACAATTACCACCAATACAATATTGTTTCTTTGCTTATCAGAAAAAATGGACATATTTTAATTTTAATAAATTATAAATTTCTTAAACAAAAAAAGCTCCGAAAACCCCGGAGCTTATTAATAAGGTGTATATGCTTAACTATTTTGCGATGTTAAGTGGACAACCCGCTCCATCAACTTTTTGTGTTGCTGGTGTATTTATGCACTTATCTAGATGATCTGCTACGCCGTCATTGTCGCTATCTTTCTTTAAATCAATAATCTTTTCTTCCACTTTTTGCGTTCTTGATTTTAGCTTCATTAAATCTTGTTTCAGAGAACTGTCTTTTAATTCATCATAAATAGTTGCAACTGGGTTTGCCCAAATTAAATTCGCTTTGTTTTTAGCACCTAAAGTTAGCTCTAAACCAACAGAGGTATATGAAAATTTATCGGCAGAATTTAAATACCTAGCGTCTAAATTATCACCGTCCATAAAGTTCATTGTATAATCTAAGTTGAATGCTACACAATCGGATATTTTAAATTTCGCACCCGCACCAACTGGGAAGTAGGTTCCTTTAACATAATCATTTCTACCGCCATTTGCTTTACCTTCCCAATCAACTGTAGTGTTGCCAGCTGTTACATAACTTGGTGCATAAGCTAAGAAACCCAAACCAGCGGAAGCATTGAAATTGATTGCATTTGTTCTTTTCAAAAAATTTACCGACCCCAAATTAAGGGTCCCTCTAAAATCAGCACCATATGCAATTTTTGTTTTGAAAGACTTATATCCAGCAACAGTTCCCCCAGGTGCATCTATGTTATTACCCGATAAATCGCCGAATAACAAGTTACCCTGCAAACCAAAAATATGTGACAATTGCTTTTTTAAATAAACGCCATAACCAAAATCTACACCCCAGTTTGTATAATCAGTAGATCCTCCTACGATAACGACAGGAGATAGTGCGCCCACATTTACGCCAATGGAAATAGTTTTGTATTGAGTTCTGTTTCCAAACGTTTTACCAACAACCGGCTCTAAATTTTGAGCAAAAGATGTTACCGATGCTAATAAGGCTACAAATAAAAGATTTAATGTTGTTTTCATGTTGTTTTTAGAATACCGAACAAATATATTTTATTTAACCGACAAGATGAATTCTTTAAAATTAATTTTCCTAACATTAACTTTCCCAAGATGTGGCTTGATTACTAATTGGGAGGTGAATTACAAATACGGTTTTTCCACTTTCATCAGAACGGAAATCTATTTTACCGCCATGACTCAATATTGATTTTTGTGCATTGGTTAGGCCTAAACCAAGTCCCTTAGGTTTGGTAGTAAAAAATGGGTCAAATATATGCTTTCTGTTTTCTTCAGCTATCCCCTTACCATTATCTAAAATCTCTATTACTGCAAATTCACTTTCTTTACGGACGTTGATAACAATATTTGTAGCATGTGCGTCAATCGCGTTTGACAAGAAATGAAAGAAGGTATTTACCATTCGTTCATAATCAACATTAACAAAGATATCCAACTCTTGATAGTTCTTTTGTGTTTCTATATGATGCTTCTCAAGTTCAGTTGATACCAACTCGATACTTTCATTTATGATAACCTCTAAAGCTCGGGGCTGAATGTTAAGCTCTACCACTTGGGTTGAGTTTACAAAATCTGTGATTAACAAATTTATACGTTCGAAGTTATTTTTAAGGATATCTAAATATAGCTTTACAGATTCGTTTTCATTAGTATCCAGCTCGATATCTAATTGATCGAGAGACAGATTGATATTTGATAATGGATTGATAATTTCATTGGCTAAACTCTTCGCAATCCGTTCAGTTATCGCAATTTTCTCGGCATTAACCGAAGCTTTTTCTGATTCAATTCGGCCAGAAATATCATGAACGATACAATAATAAAGCTCTTCGGTGGCGTGTTGATCTATCTGTAAAAAGGCAGAAATAGACACTTTTTTTACCTCATGATTTTTACTGACTAGGTCTGTTTGAAAATCGTTAATTGCACCATTTTTATCAATAAGATCTGCAAACTCTAGGCTTTGGTCTTTATTATGAAACAACTGCGTTCCGTTCAAATTTAAAATCTCATCTTTACTGTAATCCAGAAAAGCTAATCCTGCAAGGTTCATATCCCTTATGCCACCTAAAGAATCCATAATTAAAAAGGGTTCTTTAGACCGTTCAAAAATAATCCGGAACTTTTTCTCGCTCTCTCTCAAGGCTTTTAAGGTATGCTTATGTTTCAGCGCATAACGTAAGGAACGCTCAATGGTGTAAGGATTAATCTGATCTTTAACCAAGTAATCTGCTGCGCCTATTTCAAGCGCCTCTTCATCTACTTTAGAGTCTCCTTTACCGGTTAAAATGATTACGGGCTCATCAACGTTAGATTTAATTGCCTCATTTAGCAAATCTAAACCCGTATGTTTCCCTAAACG
>DASSWV010000324.1:0-6142 GCA_035704545.1 Pelobium sp. | reverse complement strand
AGGAGTGGGAATCCGGTAGTACAGGTTTGGAGCAGAAATAACGAAAATGCGATAGACTTAGCTTTAGCGATTGGGGCTAACTCTATCGTTAATATATCGGATATTGACGATGATATTGATTTAGTAGTTATCGCTGTAAATGACGATGCGATAACATCTGTTGCCACTTTAATTCCCAAAAAAGAAAATAGAATAGTTGCGCATACATCTGGCTCAACTGCTATTTCTGTTTTAAGTATGCACCAAAAATCAGCGGTGCTATATCCTTTACAAACGTTTTCAAAAAACACTGATCTCGATTTTCGTCAAGTGCCTTTGTGTATAGAAGGTAGTAGTGAGGTAATAGAAACTCAGATGTTAAATCTGGCGCATAAGTTAAGCGAAAAAGTAGAACTTGTGAATTCAGAAAACCGAATTGTACTTCACATAGCTGCGGTTTTTGCCTGCAATTTCACCAATTATTTGTTTACTGTATCACAAGCTTTGTTGGAGAAATCAGCTTTAAGTTTCGAGCTAATTAAGCCTTTGATTTTTGAGACGCTCAATAAAATTACAGCTAATGCCCCAGAAAATGTACAAACCGGTCCTGCAAAAAGAAATGATGAGCAAATTATGACCAAGCATTTAGAAATACTTGCGGCTAATCCCGAATGGCAGGAGTTATATCGTTTAATCAGTCAAAACATAGTAAAAAAGTACCTCTAACCTAAAAGCCCCGTCAAATAAATTCTTACTTTTACCGCAGTATGAAAATTTTCAAATTAAAATTAAATTTCGAAGAAAAAGGACATGAAAGTGTAGAGCTACCTATTGCAGTAGGCGAATCTGTACTTGATGTGTGTTTAGATAACGGGATTGAGTTGCAACATAATTGTGGTGGCGTTTGCGGATGTAGTACTTGCCATGTTTATTTAAAAAAAGGTGAGGATAACGTTCAAGAGATTTCTGATAAAGAAGAAGATTTTATTGATAGAGCAATTAACCCAAAAATAAGTTCGAGACTTGGCTGTCAGTGTGTATTAATTGACGGTGATATAGAAGTTACCATTCCAGATCAGTCGGAATTTTTAGGACATTAAAACGAAAGCATGAATCAAGATAAATTTGAACTTCCAATACATTGGGCAGACCATGAAGATATTGCCATGGGTTTATATGAAAAATTTGGTGACGAATTTGGCGAATCAAAAATCTATCGAATTAGGTTTACTGACCTGATGGACTGGGTAATGAGTTTGACCAATTTTAAAGGAACAAAAGAAGAGTGTAACGAAGGTCATTTAGAGCAGATACAATCTGCCTGGGTATACGAGTGGCGAGACAATCAGTAAATAACATCAGGGTTTTAATTTTAGAACCCTTTTTTGTTTTTGATCATTTTCTTTCGGAAAAGTATACAACGGCATGAGTTAGCACCCTTTAATCATTTATTTTGAGCAATTTAAACCGAAAAAATACCAGTATTTACGACATCATCATTATTGGAGCAGGTCCTATTGGGTTGGCTTGTGCAATAAAAGCTCGGAAAGTTGGCTTAAGCTATCTCATTATAGAAAAAGGCTGTTTGGTAAACTCGCTTTATAACTATCCACAGAACATGACCTTTTTTTCTACTTCAGAGAAATTGGAAATAGGAGATGTGCCTTTTGTATCAAACAACCCCAAGCCCACCAGAGCAGAAGCTTTAGAGTACTATAGAAGGGTAACAAACAAGTTTGAGCTTAGCATAAAACTTTTTGAGGCTGTTAACGAAGTGCAGAAAAATGAAAAATCTGATTTGTTTAGAGTAGTCACCTCAAAGGCCAGCTACCAAGCAAAAAACATTATTATAGCTACTGGTTTTTATGATATTCCCGCTCTGTTAAACATTCCAGGCGAAAACTTACCAAAAGTTGCTCACTATTACAAAGATCCTCATTATTATGCGATGCAGAATGTGGTGGTAGTTGGTGCTAGCAATTCTTCAGTAGATGCGGCTTTAGAATGTTATCGAAAAGGCGCAAACGTTACGATGGTGGTTAGAGCACCTGAAATTGGAGAACGTGTAAAGTATTGGGTTCGTCCTGATATCATCAATAGGATTGAAGAGGGAAGTATTAAAGCTTATTTTAACGCACAGCTTAAAGAGATTACGGAAGATTTGGCGGTGATAAAGGCTTTAGAAGAAGAAATTGTTATTGATAACGACTTTGTGCTGGCATTAACGGGTTATCAGCCAAATTTTGCTTTTCTTCAAAAAATGGGGGTGGTTTTAAGCAACGATTTTAAAAGATATCCTCAGCACAATGAGAAAACCATGGAAACCAATCAGAAGGGTATGTATCTAGCCGGTGTGGTTTGTGGAGGAATGGATACTCATCTTTGGTTTATCGAAAACTCGAGAGTCCACGCAGATTTGATTGTCGATGATATTATGAAAAATAGATAATAACATTATTTGAAGATTACTAATCGGCTCAATAACACATTTTAAAATTCTGTATATAACGTAACGATTTAGACAATCTCTAATATCAATCACAACTAATTACGGAAATAAAGAGTTGATTCCCTAAACATTATTATAGCAATAGAATTACCATTATTTGATCGTCATTGTAAAAAAACTAAAATATTGATAATTAAATCAGTACTCTCTTTTTCTTTTTGCCCAAAAACTTTAAGGTCGTATACCCTAAAATACCGGCACTAACAGATGCAATTAATATGGCAAATTTTGCCTGAGTTTGGTACTCAACTTCGTTGAAAGAAAGCAGAGCGATAAATATAGACATTGTAAAGCCAATACCGCCTAATAATCCTAATCCTAAAATCTGGGACCATCTGGTTTCTAACGGAAGCTTGCTGATTTTAAGTTTAACTGCCAACCACGAAAAAGACAATATACCCAATGGTTTCCCGATCAATAAACCACAGATAATGGCGAGGCTTACACTTGATGTTACATTAAAAAGCATTTCCGACTCGAACCTAATATTGGTGTTTGCGATAGCGAAAATAGGCATGATTAAAAAGTTGACCGGCTTTACCAAGATGTGCTCTAAACGCTCTAAAGGCGATACTTTTGCGGTATCGTTTGTAGGTAATGTGAAAGCTGTTAATACACCAGCAATGGTTGCGTGTATGCCCGAATGATGAATTAAATACCACATTAATATGCCAGGGATAATGTAAAAATAGATCTTTTTTATCCCGAAATAATTGAATGCTATTAACACCGCCAACACGATTCCTGCATATCCTAGATAGTCTAAGTGAATTTCTTTGGAGTAAAAAAGTGCAATGACCAAAATGGCACCTAAATCATCGACAATTGCTAAGGCAGTTAAAAATATCTTTAACGAGGTAGGTACCCTGCTCCCTAAAATAGAAAGTATCGCTATTGCAAAAGCAATGTCAGTTGCCATTGGAATCCCCCAGCCATGCCCAGTATCAGCACTATGGTCAATTGCAAAATAAATTAAAGCAGGTATAAGCATCCCGCCCAAAGCGGCAATGATAGGGAAACTAGCTTGTTTAATAGTGGACAATTCGCCTTCAACTAACTCTCTTTTGATTTCTAATCCAACCATCAAAAAGAAAATAGCCATTAAACCATCGTTGATCCAAAGAATAATTGGGTACTTTAGCTGGATAACGCTGTTTTCGTAGCCTAAGTTAAGTGCAAGAAAATCAGCAAAACCTTGTCCGAGAGGGGAGTTTGCAATAATTAAACTTATTATAACACAAAGAATAAGTAATAAACCACCAGCGGATCCAGATTGAAAAAAGTCTTTGAAAGGTTTTAAGTTGATAATGTTAGCCATATCTTGCTAAAATAGCAAATAGCCGAATAAATCTGTTCAAAAATCGAAAAAAGCTCGGTGATAGTTTTGTTTGTTTACGGTTGGTTGATATTTTCTATGAAATAATAAAGTTCTATTCTATATGTAGTCTTCAATTATTCCTTTTCCCTCTCTTATAACTTCAAAATCGCCATTAGTACAGTCGATAACAGTGGAAGCTTGGTTGTCTCCATAACCTCCGTCTATTACTAAATCCACTTTGTCCTCGTACTTTTCATAAATAAGTTCTGGATCAGTGGTGTACTCCAAAATTTCGTCATCATCACGAATTGAGGTAGATAGAATAGGATTTCCTAACATTTTTACAATTTGTCTGGCGATGTTATTGTCCGGAACCCTGATACCCACAGTTTTCTTCTTACTTGATAATAGTTTTGGTACCTGGCTATTTGCGTTGAAAATAAAAGTAAATGGTCCCGGTAAAGCTTTTTTAAGAACTCGGAAAATAGTATTGTCAATTGGCTTTATAAAATCCGAAATGTGGCTTAAATCATAGCAGATAAAAGAAAAATTCGCTTTTTCTGGTTTTACGCCCCGCAGTTTAGC
The DNA here is from genome assembly GCA_035704545.1 of Pelobium sp. Lineage (GTDB taxonomy): Bacteria > Bacteroidota > Bacteroidia > Sphingobacteriales > Sphingobacteriaceae > Pseudopedobacter. The sequence continues at coordinate 1,751 of DASSWV010000324.1, read as the reverse complement.
GATTTTTTCTATCGCTTTATGGTTAGTGATGTCACAACCTAAACCGTAAACAGTGTCGGTAGGATAAATGATAATTCCGCCTTTTTTTAGAACATCCACCACTTGTTCCAAAACTTTCTCATTAGGATTTTCTTCGTATAGACGGATTAACATTTTGATTCTGATTAATTATTCGGCAATTTAACGATATTTTACTACAGTTTTGCAATGGATGATGAATGTAGAGGTGGGCGAGGTTTGGCAAAAGTGTAGCTAAATGCAGACAATGTAAATGCTGTATGATGTGTTTAAACAAGTCTTTTAACTAATATTGTCTATTTGAGATTTTTTGGCACTTCATTGGTATTTAGAGTTTAAACCATTAAATAAAAATTTTATGAAAACGTCCTTAACCGAAAACACCAGAAATTTATTATTGAATTTTGACACGCAATTGGTAAACATTTTAAAAGAAGATATGCGTCAACAACATCAAAAGATTAAAGCTACTTTAGTTAACATGGCAACTAGAGCTTATGATAGCGAGTTACTCGCAATTATAAATTCAGACATCAGTAAAATGAGACAGATCATTAGCGACCCAAAAAGCACTTTAGCACAGGCGGTATAAATGCTTTTGATTGTAGAATGAAACCAATTAAAAGCAGAACAAAGGATTTGTTTTAAAATAAAATACGTTTATTTGAGTATGCTCAGTAAAGTATTACCAAAAAAAGGCACATTGCTAATTTCGGAGCCATTTATGGCTGACCCCAACTTTAAACGAACAGTTGTTTTAATAGCCGAAAACAACGATGAGGGAACAGTAGGTTATGTGCTTAACCAAAAAAGTGATTTTTTATTAAAAGATATTATTGAAGATTGCTGGGATGCCAATATGCAGGTTTTTTTTGGTGGACCCGTAGCTACCGATACCTTACACTTTATACATAGCGTACCTGAAAAAGTGAGCGGTGGCGTGGATTTAGGTAATGGCTTGTTTTGGGGCGGTGATTTTGAGGTTTTAAAAACACAGATAAATAACTACCGGATCAACGAAGAAGAGATCAAATTTTTTATTGGTTACTCTGGTTGGTCAAAAGATCAATTGGCTGATGAATTAGAAATAAACGCTTGGATTGTTTCTGATAGGGTAGAGGCCTCGATGGTTTTAGACGATTCCGAAACAAATATCTGGAAAGAAGCAGTATTAAATATGGGCATAAAATATGCCCACATTACCAATTTCCCACAAGACCCAACGCTAAATTAAAAATTTGAAGCGTAACCTTCAGATTTTAAACTCTCGGCAGATTCTACTACTTTATTTTTCAGGTCATTTTTATAAGCGATTAGGCTTTCAGCAATAGTCTGGTCTGCTGTTCCTAATATTTGAGCAGCCAAAATTCCAGCATTTTTTGCAGCATTTAATGCTACAGTGGCCACTGGAATCCCATTTGGCATTTGCAAAATAGACAGTACAGAATCCCAACCATCAATAGAGTTGCTAGATTTTACAGGAACGCCAATTACTGGTAAAGATGTAATAGACGCAACCATTCCTGGCAAGTGTGCTGCACCGCCAGCGCCGGCAATAATTACTTTTAAGCCTCTGTCTACAGCAGTTTTAGCATACTCGAACATTCTTTCTGGTGTCCTATGAGCAGAAACAACCGTTAGTTCATAATCCACTCCTAAAACTTTAAGTACTTCTGCGGCTTCTTGCATAATACCTAAATCAGACTTACTTCCCATGATGATGCCTACTTTTA
>DASSWV010000315.1:0-3786 GCA_035704545.1 Pelobium sp. | reverse complement strand
GTGGTATGGACAATTACTTCCCGATGCAGAACTTACTAAAAATATTATCTAAAAGGTCATCAGTAGTCACTACACCCACAATTTCGCCCAAATAATGTAAAGCTTGTTTAATATCCAAAGCTAAAAAATCCGAAGTCACTGGGTTATCGATGCCACCCATTACCCTATTCAACGCATCCTCTGTTTTTTGCAGTGCTTCCAAATGGCGGATGTTGGTTACAATGACCTCATCAGAATTAAGAAGATTTAGATTGACAGCGCTTAGCAATGCATCTTCCAAAAGGTTTAGATTTTCTTTCTCTTTAGCAGAAATCTGAAGGATATTCTCTGAATGGTTATTTAATGGATGGATATCTACTTTGTTAGCAATTACAATTAAGGTACTGTTATTTTGATTGGTTACTAACTTTAAATCCGCCAAAATCTGCGTTAATTCTATTTCATTTGTTTCTTTAGGATCAAATAGATAAAGAACTATTGCAGAGGATTTAATCTTTTCAAAAGTTCGTTCTACCCCTTTTGCTTCAATAATATCTTGAGTTTCCCTGATTCCGGCTGTATCAATAAACCTAAAAGTGATTCCTTTAATATTGATTTCACTTTCTACGGTATCTCTGGTAGTACCAGCAATCTCAGAAACGATGGCTCTTTCTTCGTTCAATAAAGCATTCAACAAAGTCGATTTCCCCACGTTAGGTTTGCCCGCAATGACCACCGGCACCCCGTTTTTGATCACGTTACCTAAATCAAATGAGCGGATAAGGTGCGATATGTTGGTATGAAGTTTTAAAATCAAACGTCGCAGATCATCACGGTTAGCAAATTCTACATCTTCTTCGCCAAAATCCAGCTCCAGCTCAATCATCGATGCAAAGTGAATCAACTGCTCCCTTAACCCTTTTAGTTCGTTAGAAAAACCACCACGCATCTGTTGCATCGCCAATTGATGAGACGCTTTAGAATTTGATGAAATTAAATCCGCAACTGCTTCTGCCTGAGATAAATCCATCCCTCCATTTAAGAAAGCTCTTAAAGTGAATTCTCCAGCTTTTGCCAGCCTTGCCCCTTGTTTGATTAACAAACGGATGATGCTATCAATAATATATTTAGACCCGTGGCAACTGATCTCCACCACGTTTTCTTTAGTGTAAGACTTAGGTGCTATAAACAAAGAAACCAAAACCTCATCCACAATCTTTTCACCGTCTCTAATCATTCCGAAATGAATGGTATGGCTATCTTGCTGTTCTAAATCTTTGCCTTTAAAAACCTTGTTAATGATCTTTATAGCCTCTGGTCCAGATAATCTAATCACGCCGATAGCCCCTATCCCGTTTGGAGTTGCTAATGCTACGATGGTTTCTTCTTGATACAAACTCATAAGCGCCAAAGTTAACGATTTGTTTAGCTTGATTTAAGTCGAAACAAAACATAAAATCATTTGATTATATTTGATAAATAGCAGAAAAACACGGAGGATAAAGCCCATTATTTAGTTTAAAATCGCATTAACTATAAAGAAAGTATAAATATAAAATATTACAAATCAGAATACTTAAGAGGATTACATAAATTTAAAGTTCATGAATAAAATAACTTTTATCGGTTTAGGAAATATGGGATTACCGATGGCCCAAAATTTAATAAATGCAGGCCACCAGGTCAAAGTTCACAATCGTTCTATAGAAAAAGCCAAAAACTTAAGAGGAAGTTTTAAGGTTTGTAACTCGGTAAAAGAAGCTTGCGCTGGACAAGAAATTGTAATTACCATGCTGTCTGAAGATGACATACTCTACCAAATTTGCGAAGGCAATGATGGGTTGCTAAACAGTATGGAAAGCGGAGCAGTCCATGTGAGCATGAGCACCATTTCTCCAGATACATCGCGAGACTTATTTGAAAAACATCAACAGAAAAACCAACACTACCTCTCCTCCCCTGTTTTTGGCAGACCCAACGCAGCAGCCGAAGCAAAGCTTTTTATTTGTACTTCCGGCGAAGACATCATCAAACAAAAAGTAAAACCTATTTTAGAATTATTAGGACAATCTGTTTATGATTTCGGGACAGATGCTGGAGCCGCCAACGTGGTGAAGCTTGCTGGCAATTTTATGATTATGGCCAGCATGGAAACCATGGCAGAAGCATTTACATTAGCCGAGAAACAAGGTTTGGATAGAGAGCAGGTCGCCAACTTCTTCGGCGAAACTGTATTTAATGCGCCTATCTATAAAAATTACGGAACCTTAATCGCAAAAAAGCAATACCACCCTGTAGGTTTTAAATCCAGCTTAGGCTTTAAAGACGCCCGCTTAGCCTCCAAGATGGCTTTAGACGCCGAAATGCCCGCCCCATTATTAAGTCTGGTTTATAACCGCTTGTTGAGTACTTTAGCGAACGGGAAAAAAGACAGTGACTGGGTAGAAGGGATATCGGGCGGAGTTTCTAAAGACGCAGGTATTTAAAAATGCTGATCTATACTGGACTCGCCATCGCATTGCTATTTCTCATAGTTGTCAGTTTTTTAAATAAGGCTGTGTTTGGCTCAGAACCCGATGGAAATAAATTTGATTCATTTCCAAATTTCAGAAACGAAAGCTTCCAGAACCAATCCGTTACCCCTATGATGACAGAGGAAGGCAGTTACTGGAAGATCATTAAAGAAATGCTCAATAAGTCCAAAAATGTTAATCCAAGCAAGACACTATCCGTTATAAAAACAGACCTCAAAAGCTTATCAACCGAATGTAACTATGTAGTATGGTTTGGGCATTCTTCCTACTTATTAGTTTTAGACGGAAAGCACATCCTAGTGGATCCTGTTTTTTATAAAGCTTCTCCGCTAAGCTTTTTTGGGAAACCGTTTAAAACGAGTTATGAGTATAAGCCAACTGATTTCCCAGAAATAGACTTTTTAGTGGTTACACACGACCACTATGACCATTTAGACTATCGAGTGGCTTGCGAACTAAAACCTAAAGTAAAAAATGTAATCACATCAAAGGGAGTTGACGAACATTTTAAATTATGGGGATTTAAAGAGGAGCAAATGATTGCCTTAAACTGGAACGACATTGCTATAGTTGATGGCTTTGAATTCACTTGCTTGCCTGCTCGTCACTTCTCTGGCAGAAAATTCAAACGCAGTCAAACACTTTGGAGTTCTTTTGCCCTTAAAACAGCTACTGCTAATATTTACTTAGGCGGGGACTCGGGTTACGATATCCATTTTAAAGAAATTGGACAGAAACACGGCCCTTTTGATTTAGCCATTTTAGAGTGCGGCCAATACAACAACTATTGGCCATTTATCCACATGATGCCCGAGGAAACCCTACAAGCAAGTATAGATTTAAGAGCCAAATCTCTTTTACCGGTGCACTGGGGAAAGTTTACTTTAGCCACCCACCCGTGGACAGAGCCTGTGGAAAGATTGATTGCAGCAAATATTGATGAAACACAGAGTATTTTGACGCCTCAAATTGGAGAAGTTTTAGGTATCGGCTCGGAAAACAAAACGGGCAAATGGTGGCGCTAGTATTTTCCTAATATTTCTGAAAGGAAACAATTGCCAGTGGGAGAAATTCCTTTTTCTGGGCAACTTTGCTCGTAAGGTGTTTCACTCGGTTCAACACAGCTAAAGGCTAACTCATTTTATAAAACCAAAAAAGCCCCGATCAATCGAGGCTTTCATATTTTATTGAGTTTTAAAATTACTCAGCAGTGTCATCAGCTTTTTTAGCTGCTTTCTTTGCTGGTACTTTTTTCTCTGTTGCTTCTTCTTTA
>DASSWV010000292.1:0-4522 GCA_035704545.1 Pelobium sp. | reverse complement strand
TAATTGAAAACTTTGGAGTGCCAATGTCCAGCTTAAAAGAATTCATAGATTTAGATAATGCAGATAGGATGAAATTGGTTCAACCAGGTATTCCTAGTGATTCTGGCGCTAACAATGAGTTAAAGCAGTGGATTTTACAATCTAGATACGCCACTAAAGAGTTGCACAACGTTGATTTAAGATTCTCTATCAAAGGAGATTCTAAAGAAGAGTATCCTACTATCAGGAAAGTTATTGATATCCTTCAAGATCAAAACATTAATAAATTTAGTTTAATCACTTCTTTAGAAGGCAAAGATTAATATTAAAATATAAGACAACATGGCAGAATTAGATACCTCCGGCGGGGACAAAAAAGGCGGAAAAGTACGAAGTAAAAAGCAATCAACCAGGGTAGATTTAACTGCCATGGTAGATTTAGCTTTCTTGCTAATTACTTTCTTTATGCTAACAACCACCTTAGCCAAACCACAGGCAATGGACATGTTCATGCCTGATAAGGACGAAAAAAACCCAGATGAGGTTTTGGATGTTAAAGCTTCTAGAACAATGACTGTTTTATTAGGCGATGACAACAAAATTGTTTGGTACATGGGCGTACTTGGAGATAATGCACCAACCGTTGATAATTATGGAAAAAATGGTATCCGCGAATCACTTATTGAAAACAATAAAAATGTGATTGCCGCTACCGGAAATCCGGAAAAAGGACTAATGGTAATTATAAAACCTAGCGACCAATCAAATTATAAAAACTTTGTTGACATCCTTGACGAAATTAAAATTGCAGGTGTGCCATCTTACGGTATCAATAATAAAATTGAGCCAGCAGAAATCGCCTTAATGAAAGAACAAGGTGCCTTTAAGTAATAATTTGAAAATTAACACGTTTAATTTTATACCTAAAAAATAAAAATTATGTCTAAACTGGACATCTTAAAAAAAGATTGGATTGATATAGTTTTTGCAGGTAGAAACAAAGAATACGGCGCATACCAGCTTCGTAAAGAAAATGTTAAACATACCAATAAAGCTATTATCATTGGCGGTTTATTGTTCTCGTTAGCAATTGCCTCCCCAATTATCATAAAGTATCTTCAAGGCTTTGCGCCAGAAGATGTTGTGAAAAAAGAAAAATTAACGGAAGTAGTACTTGCTCCTCCGCCACCTGTTGATGAGAAAGCACCTCCTCCGCCGCCACCGGTAGAACCACCTCCACCAAAAGTGGATCAGGTTAAGTTTCCTCCTCCGGTAGTAAAACCAGATGAGGAAGTGGTAGAAGAAGAACCACCAACAATTAAGGAATTGGAAAAAGCAGATCCAGGTCAGAAAACCATTAAAGGTAACCCTGACGCGGAGATTGTAATCAATACACCAGTTGGCGAAGGCCCTATTAACCAGGAAAAAACCGAGGATACCAATCAGATTTTTACTAACGTAGAGGTTTTACCAAGTTATCCTGGAGGATTAGAAGCTTTTGGAAAGTTTTTACAAAAAAACTTAAGATACCCACCAGTTGCCCGTGATGCCGGAATTCAAGGCAGGGTATTCTGCCAATTCGTTGTAGAAAAAGACGGATCCTTAACTGACATTAAAGTTGTGAGAGGAATTGGTGGTGGCTGTGATCAAGAAGCTGTCCGTGTTTTGAAAAACTCACCTAAGTGGAATCCTGGAGTTCAAAACGGAAGAAATGTACGTGTGTCTTACACCATCCCTATTTTCTTCCAATTGGCACAATAAGCATTAATGACTTACAAAAAGTTCTCAGAAAGACAGAAATCGCCCGCAAAGCGATTTCTGTTTATTTTAGGCCTAGTGATGTTTGCACTCTATTTTTTTATAGGTGTATCCATCATATTTTGGGATAAATTTCCGTTAATGAATGGTGTGGAAAGGATATGGAAAGTTGCCTTTGGCTTACTTTTGATTGTGTATTCTTTTTTCAGATTTGTGAGGCTCATCAATCAAAAACAAAATGATTAAAAAAAGTGTAACCCATTTTTTTCCCTTATTACTAATTATAATTGCCCTCTTAGCTTCCTGTAGCCAAAACAGTGGCAAAGAAGAGTCTATCACCTACGGTGAAAGCAAGTTATTAGCAGATGAATCTTTGTATCCCATTGTTGACGATGAGTACCAGATTTTTTCAAACAATTACAAAAGAGCTCATATAGAAATCACTTACCTACCTGAGCAGGATGTAATTTCGCAGCTATTAGCTGATAGTGCATCTGTTGTCATCCTTTCAAGAAAGCTTACCCAACAAGAAGCAAAACATTTTGAAAATAAAAAGATCACTGTCAAGAGCACAAAATTCGCAATAGATGGTGTTGCACTTGTTACCGGAAAAAACAATCCCGACTCTTTAATTACTATCGAAGAAATTAAAAATGTGTTTGAGGGGAAAACCCAAACCGAACGGACTTTTGTTTTTGACAATCCAAAATCAAGCACTGTTGCATACTTAATGCGCCTTACAGGCGTTAAAGAATTTCCGGAGAATGTTTATGCTTTAAAAACCAATAAGGAAGTTATTGAGTATGTAAACAAAAACCCCAATAGCGTGGGTATTGTTAGTGTGGCTTGGATGAAAAGACCTACACCAGATATTTCTGCTGCAGTAGAAAATTTAAAGTTTTTAAGTGTAAAAACTGATGCTGGAACTTATGAAAAACCATCTCAAAGTAACTTAAAACTTAATAATTATCCTTTGGTTAGAGATTTATATTTAATAAATTGCCAAGGTAGAGCCGGTTTAGGCACAGGCTTTGCATCTTTCCTCGCCAGTGAAATAGGGCAAAGAATAATTTTAAAATCTGGTTTAGCTCCAGATTCATTGCCTAGCAGAAAAATAAGATTTGTAAATTAACCTCAAATAAAAATTGTATATGAACATCATTAAGAAGATAGCATTAGGAACAATGAGCGTTATGTTTGTTGCTTCCGCTACTCAGGCTCAAAGTCTTGAGGATGCAAGAAAAGCCGTAAATGCCGAACAGTTTCAGAAAGCAAAATCATTATTTGCAAACTTGGTAAAAAATCAACCCAGCCCAGAAAATTATTTCTACTATGGCGATTTATACCTGAAGCTAAATATGCCCGATTCTGCAAAAGCAGTTTTTCAAAAAGGGATAGCTGCAGATGAGAAAGGAAAGTTTAAGCTTAACCAAATTGGTTTAGGTACCGTAAATCTTTTTGAAAAAAACCCAGCCGCCGCCCAAGCAAATTTTGCAAAAGCAACAGAAGACATGAGACGGAAAGATTTTGAAGAATTTATCTACATAGGTAAAGCATACACCTATGAAGCTTCAAGAGATTTAACAAAAGCGTTTGAATGGTTTGAAAAAGCAAAAGAAAACGGCGAACAAAGCGCAGAGTTACACATTGCAATGGGAGACGCTTATAAAGCACAAAATAAAAACAGCGAGGCCGTTGCCGAATATCAACGAGCAATGAACTTAAAAGACAACCTTTTGGGTGTTGAAGTAAATATTGGAGAAATCTGGACACAAGCTTTTAACTATCAGTTGGCGGAAACAACATTGAAAGCAGTAATTGCAAAAGATCCTAATTATGGGCCAGCTTACAGGGCCTTGGCCGAAAACTACTACCGTTGGACTTCCGCAGCCCCTGCTAGAAAAGAAGAGTTTTTAACAAAAGCCAAAGAAAACTACTCTAAATATTTAGACCTTACAGATAGATCTCCTGACTCTCGTTACAGATATTTAATTTTCTTGCTAAACGCAGGAGATTACCAAGGTTTAGAGACAGCAGCGACAGAATTTATCAACTCTCCAGCTTATAATGAAAGCTATATTTTAGCTAAAAGGTTCAAAGGTTATGCAACCATTGAGAACAATAAAAATCAAGAAGGGATTGAAACCTTAAATAGCTTTATTGCTGAGGTAGACACTAGCAGAATCATTGCTGATGATTACTTATACTTAGGAAAAGCCTATCAAGCAGAAAAGCAAGATTCGTTGGCAATTATCAATTACATTAAAGGTTACGAGCTTGACACCACTAACAATGAAGTATTGGGTAATATTGCAAAGACTTACTTTACCTCAAAACAGTATGATAAAGCAGCAGACTACTATCGTAAATTAACAAAATTCCCTAATGCATCTTTTGTAGATTGGTTTTACTTGGGGTATTCAAATTACTTCCATTACGCCAATTTGGTAAACAGCAATTCAACGGATACAGTGGAGATTAAAAAAACATTGCTAGAAGCAGATAGCGCTTTTACATATGTTGCAGAAAAAGCTAAAAATGCCGATGCTTATTTGTACTTGGCCAGGGTTGAGTATTATTTAAACCCTATCACAGAAAACGATAAAGTGAAAGATGCATTTGATAAATTTATTGAAATCACACTTGCAAAAGACACTTTAACAGATGCAAATAAAAGAAATCTTGCTGAAGCGTATTCTTCTCAGGGAGCTTATTACATTAAATCAAACAAAGCAAAATCAAAAGAGTATTTTGAAAAAGCTTTAGAGCTAACCCCGGATAATCA
>DASSWV010000251.1:0-8343 GCA_035704545.1 Pelobium sp. | reverse complement strand
ATTGGCTCCTAAAGTAACAACAATTTTTTCTTCCTCTTCTCCTTCATCATAAAAAGTTATTGTAACCGTATTTCCGTTATAAACAAGGCTACCATAATACTCAGAAACGCCATTATCAAAGTCCGTAAGTTTTGTAAGCCTTCCTTGGCTATCGTATTCTAAGCTACTATATTCTCCGGCAGAATACGTTAGTTTATCAACCAGATAAGTTTTTCCACCAGCAGAAATTTCTAAATCTTTTCCAACTTCTGTTGTTGTTTCCTTTTCGGCGCCATCATCTTTTCCGCAAGATGTAAAACCGACCATCGCTATTAAAGCAATCGCTATTAATTTGTAATTTTTTTTCATATTTTTTTATTATAAAAAGAGCTGAAAATTTCTTTTCCCACAATACCTACTAATGGGTATTTTTCATCCAGTATCATCTAAAAATCATCATCTGTATTTTTTTTGCTGACAAAGTGTCATTTCATTTTTAATTTATAATTTTGCAATCCAAAACAAAAAGCATGTTAGAGATAAATTTAGCTTCCAAGCAACACGATGAATCCAGGCAAGGGGAAGCTTTAATTTTAGAAAGCAAAAGCACCCTTCCTAATCAGCGAAAGCTTTATATTGAAAGCTATGGTTGCGCCATGAACTTTTCGGACAGTGAGATTGTGGCTTCTATTTTAAGTGAAGAAGGTTTTTCTACAACAGACGAATATGAGGAAGCGGATGTGATTTTTATCAACACCTGCTCTATTCGAGAAAACGCAGAAACGAGGGTAAGAAATCGTTTAAAGCAGTTTAAAGCTATTAAACGCCAAAATAAAGATTTGGTAATTGGGGTTTTAGGATGCATGGCAGAGCGTTTAAAATCAAAATTTTTAGAGGAAGAAAAATTAGTGGATGTTGTGGTTGGCCCAGATGCTTACCGCGATTTACCAAATCTAATAGCACAAGTTAACGACGGCCACAAAGCAATTAACGTTTTACTTTCCCGAGAAGAAACCTATGCGGATTTAAGTCCCATCCGTTTAAATTCAAACGGAATATCAGCTTTTATCTCCATTATGCGTGGTTGCGATAATATGTGCTCTTTCTGTGTGGTGCCTTTTACCCGCGGTAGAGAACGTAGCCGTGATCCTTTTTCTATCATCCGCGAAGCTGAAGAGCTAAGAGATGCTGGCTATAAAGAAATAACGCTTTTGGGGCAAAATGTGGATTCTTATAAGTGGGTGCCTCATCCTCAGTCCTTCTCCGAGGGAGAAGGAAGCGCAGGAGAAGCTGATAATGTGGGAAATGAGAGTGCCCACAATACCTCCCTCTCCTTCGGAGAGGGTCGCTGTGAGGCGATAAATTTCGCAAAGCTTCTTGAAATGGTGGCGGCGGTTAGTCCGGATATGCGGGTTAGGTTTTCTACTTCTCATCCGAAAGATATCACAAATGAGGTTTTAGAAACCATTGCTAAAAACGATAATATTTGTAATTATATTCATTTACCGGTACAATCGGGCAATTCAAGAGTTTTGGATTTGATGAACCGGACATATACTCGGGAATGGTATTTGGAAAGAATTGATGCAATTCGCAGGATCATCCCAACTTGCTCAATTTCAAGCGATATCATTACTGGCTTTTGCAGTGAAACCGAAGAAGACCATCAGGATACTTTGAGTTTGATGGAATTTGTGAAATTTGAATTTGCTTATATGTACTCTTATTCGGAAAGGCCCGGGACACCTGCTGCCAAAAAATTTGCGGATGACGTTCCAGAAAATGTAAAACAACGCAGGTTGGAAGAAATCATCGCTTTACAGCAAAAAAACAGTCTCTACAGAGCACAAAACAGGTTAGGAAAAACAGAAACTGTTTTGGTAGAAGGTTTATCCAAAAAATCAAAAACAGATTATTGCGGCCGTAGCGACCATAACCACATGGTTATTTTCCCGGTAACAGATGGCGTAAAACCTGGTGATTATGTTAAGGTATTCATCGAAAAAACAACAACAGCAACTTTGATTGGAAGAGTTGTTTAGGATTTGAAGAAAGAGAAAAGAACAAGGACAAATACATAATGCAAGAAATCATTAATCCTTCCTTTACATTTCATCCAAATAAAAGAACAAAAAAGGAGAAGAGTCACAAAGCAAGAAATCCTTGATCTTTGTTCCTTCATCTTTCATCCAAATAAAAACATGGACGTACAAGACATTAAACAACGTTTCGGGATAATAGGGGGTTCGCCTTTGATTAACCGCGCTATAGATATTGCAAGGCAGGTTTCGCCCACGGATATTACCGTGTTAATTACTGGTGAGAGTGGTTCGGGAAAAGAAGTTTTTTCGCACATTATTCACCAGCTAAGTGCTCGTAAGCATGGCCCTTTTATTGCCGTTAACTGTGGTGCAATCCCAGAGGGAACCATAGATTCTGAACTTTTTGGCCACGAGAAAGGAAGTTTCACTGGTGCTCACGAAGCTAGGAAAGGCTATTTTGAAGTAGTAAACGGTGGAACCATTTTTTTGGACGAGGTTGGCGAACTGCCCATTGGAACTCAAGCAAGGTTATTGCGGGTTTTAGAATCCGGAGAATACATTAGAGTAGGCTCATCTAAAGTCCAGAAAACGGATGTGAGAGTGGTTGCCGCTACCAACGTAGATATGTTTGAGGCAGTAAAAGCAGGGAAATTCCGTGAGGATTTATATTATCGTTTAAATACCGTTCCGTTAAAAATACCGCCATTAAGAGATCGAAAAGAAGATATCCACTTGATTTTCAGAAAGTTTATCGCAGATTTTTCAGATAAATACCGTTCACCTAGTATCACGCTGGATGATAGCGCTGTGCAAGTATTAAGCAATTACACTTGGCCCGGAAACGTACGGCAATTAAGAAACATTGCAGAGCAAATTGCAGTTTTAGAAAAGGAAAGGCACATTAGCGGACAAACGTTGCTATCCTACATTCCCACGGACAATCATTCTAGTTTGCCCATGCGTCTTCATCAAAACAGCAATAAAGAAGATTTTTCTGAAAGAGACATTTTATACAAAGTGCTTTTTGACATGAAAAAAGACATGGTAGAGCTCAAAAAACTGGTAGTAGACATCATCAACCATGGCGATGGTATTTCTAACTTTGCGGCGGACAATCCTCAGGTAATTAATGCGTTATACGAAGATTTAGACATGCCCCAAAACGATTCAACTTTAACCATTCAACAACCTGTTAATCATTCGAGATCCGATAATTACCATATCACACATGATGCTGAGGAGGTAGAAGAGTCATTATCTTTAGTAGATAAAGAGGCAGATATGATTAAAAGAGCACTTAAAAAACACAAAGGGAAAAGAAAGGCCGCATCAGAAGAATTAGGGATTTCTGAGCGTACTTTATACCGAAAAATCAAAGAACTAAACTTATGATGAAGAAAGTTTTATTGCTAATTGCCATGCCTTTTTTGTTTCTGACCGGTTGTGGTGTGTATTCATTTACTGGGGGTTCAATCTCCGCAGGAATGAAAACAGTTTCGGTTATCGTTTTTGAAAACACTGCGGCCTTAGTAAACCCAAATTTAAGTCAGTCTTTTACAGAATCACTTAAAGACCGTATCAGAACGCAAACGAGTTTGAGTTTTGTGCGTGTGGATGGCGATGCAGATTTTAGTGGCAGAATTACTGATTACAACTTGCAACCCGTTGCCATACAGGCGACAGAACAAGTTACTGCAGGTTTAACCCGATTAAGCATCACGGTAAATGTAAAATACACCAACAAGATAGAAGCTGATAAAAGTTTTGAGCAGTCGTTTACCCGATTCAAAGACTTCTCCACCCAAGGCAGTCCGTTTGGTAGCCAAGAAGCCGCACTTGTGAAAGACATTAACCAGCAATTAACAGAGGATATTTATAACCGAGCTTTTGCCAATTGGTAGGGTTTTCTTAACTTCACAAGGTTTTATAACGCTAAGCAAACATCATCAGTGGATATCAACATTTCAGAAGCTAATCAATTTATAAATCTTCATGCGCATCCGCAGAAGGTAAACAGCAATGATTCAAGCCTGATCAACAGTTGGGTTGCAAAATATCCGTACTGCCAAACGTTGCATATTTTAGCCACACAAGCCTCAAAATCTGACGAAGAAGCTGAAAGCTATTTATCCAGAGCGGCCACTTTTGCATCAAACCGAGAGGTTCTGTTTAAATTTACGATTAAGCCTGAGGACTTTGGCAGCGAACCTGTTTTGCTTGATCATTCTTTAATCACAACAAATAAAATCACAGAACCCCAAAATGATATGGGGCAAGCATTTGGTGCAAATTTAAATTATTATAAAGTTGAAGAAGTTGCTCCAGAAACTGAAAAAACCGAAGAAACTGTAGAGGAAAGTGTTGGGGACATAAGTGAAGAAGAAGAGGAAAACCAGACCGAAGAAACTGCTCCAGAAACTGAAAAAACCGAAGAAACTGTAGAGGAAAGTGTTGGGGACATAAGTGAAGAAGAGGAAAACCAGACCGAAGAAGTTGCTCCAGAAACTGAAAAAACCGAAGAAACTGTAGAGGAAAGTGTTGAGGACATAAGTGAAGAAGAAGAGGAAAACCAGACCGAAGAAACTGCTCCAGAAACTGAAAAAACTGAAGAAGCTGTAGAAGAGGAAAATAGAAGAACACTGAATAAAGACGACGAACTCGTTTTCGAGAGCCCGATTGCTACTGACTTTTTTGCGTTTGCGAATGCAGAGAAACCTTCTTCTGTGGCGTCTCCACTAAACCGTCAAGAGCAAAAAACAGAAGATAGGATACCTCTAAATGCCAAGGAAGAGGTTTCGCAATACAACGATGAAACTTTGCCTTATACTTTTTTATGGTGGTTAAATAAAACTCGTAAAGAACACGCAACAAATACGCAACCTTACGTAAAATTTACCCAGCCAACGCCTGTAAAGCAAGAAACTCGGACAGACCAAAGTTTAAACCACCAAATTGCCGAAAATATCTTCCATTTGCGTGGTGCGGAGGAAATTGCCGCAACCCAGCCTAAAAACCAAACAGTACCGTTTGATTTTAGGAAAAAGGAGTTCAATATCATCAATAAATTCATCAAAGAGGAGCCACAGATTAAACCTCCGGCGGCAAATAAAATAGATTCAGAAAATAAAGCTAAGAAAAGCTCAGAAGATGCTAATCAGGTGGTTTCGGAAACTTTAGCTAAAATTTATGCGGAACAGATGCTTTATCACAAAGCCTTAGATGTTTACAAAAAATTAAGTTTGAAATATCCAGAAAAAAGCACTTACTTTGCCAGCCAAATAAAATATTTGGAATTAAAAGTTAATTAAAACAGATTATGGTTACGTCTTTAATAATATTAGGCATTTTTTTATGTATCCTTTTAGTGGGTATCATTCTTATCCAAAATCCTAAAGGTGGTGGTTTAACCTCTGGCTTTTCGTCTTCAAACAATATTATTGGTGTAAAACGTACGGGCGATTTTCTAGAAAACGGAACTTGGGGATTAGCAATTGCCATCATGCTTATTGCTATTATTGTAAATGTAAGTGGCCCGAGTATAGATGGCACTACAAACACCGATTCTAAAATTCAAGAACGAATTGATAAAACTGCGGCGCCATCTTCATTACCGTCATTACCTCAGCAAAACAGTACCGATACTACTAAAAAATAGTCATCAACACCATATTTTAAAGCCCTGCGATGATCTCGTAGGGCTTTTTTATTTTACTCCTTTTGCCATTCAAATTATCAGACAGTGGAAATTCATGCCTTGGCTTGTGTTATTATTCAGCAAAACGGCATGGAAACCTCAATCCAAAAAACCTCACACATTTATTACACAAAAAGAACTCTCAAACTAAATTGCTTTCATTAGATTTAAACTTCGTAGAAAAACAATTCATTCCAACGTAAACAACGCCATGAATATCAAACCCTTATTAACTCTTCCTTTAATCCTAACAACGGTCATCAGTTGCAATAACAATAAAAGTAAAATGTCGGATAATATTATAGCCCCAGCAGATTCCATCAAAGCACTAGCCTATCCAAAAACTACAAAAGAAACCGTAAGCGATGAGTATTTCGGTACAAAAGTAGAAGACCCCTACCGTTGGTTAGAAAATGACACTTCCGCAGAAACAAAAGCTTGGGTTATTGCCGAAAATAAAGTCACTCAAAATTACTTGGGACAAATTCCTTATCGTGAAGCAATGAAAGACCGGCTTTCTGAACTTTGGAACTACGAAAAATTCTCCGCTCCTTTCAAAGAAGGAAGCTATACTTACTTCTATAAAAACGATGGACTGCAAAACCAAGCTGTTTTGTATCGCCAAAGAGGAGAGCAAGAAGCCGAAGTTTTTTTAGACCCCAATACGTTTTCTAAAGACGGAACTACTTTTTTAGCCGCTATTGAGTTTTCTAAAGACGGAAGCTTAGCGGCTTATCAACTTTCTGAAGGAGGTTCTGATTGGCGTACCGTTTTAGTAGCTAAAACAAGCGATATCAGTTCTGTGGGCGACACATTAAAAAACGTAAAATTCTCGGGCTTGGCTTGGCATGGCAACGATGGATTTTACTACAGCAGCTATGACAAACCTACGGAAGGCTCGCAACTATCGGGTTTAACCCAATACCATAAATTGTATTATCACCAGTTAGGCACTCCTCAAGAAAAAGACAAATTAGTTTTTGGCGGCAACCAAACCAAGCGACGCTATATTGGCGCTTACCTTACCGAAGACCAACGTTATTTAGTGATTACCGCAGCCAACGCCACTACCGGAAACGAGCTTTATATTAAAGATTTGAGCCAGCCTAACAGTGGAATTATAAAAGTGGTGGGCGGTTTTGATACCGAGCAAAACGTAATTGCCAGCAAAGGCAGCAAGCTTTATATTTATACCAATGACAAAGCACCAAATTACCGTTTGGTAGAAGTGGATGCTAAAAATCCCGCAAAATCTAATTGGAAAGATGTAATTCCGGAAACGGAAAATGTAATGCAAATTTCTACTGCCGGCGATAAATTGTTTGCCAGCTATTTAAAAGATGCCACTTCTTTGGTAGTTCAGTTTGATATGGACGGCAACAAAGAAAGAGAAATTGCCTTGCCAGGAATTGGAACGGCTTCAGGTTTTTCGGGTAAAAAAGCCGACAAAGAATTGTATTTCACTTTCACTTCCTACGTTTTCCCATCCACTGTTTTCAAATACAATATTGAAAGTGGTCAGTCAGAAATTTATAAAAAATCAGGAGTTAAATTTGACCCTATCAAATACGAATCGAAACAGGTTTTTTATCCTTCAAAAGACGGCACTAAAATCCCGATGATCATTACCTATAAAAAAGGGATCAGTTTGGATGGCAACAACCCTACGCTTTTATACGCTTACGGCGGATTCAACATTAGTCTTACGCCAGCTTTTAGCACTTCCAACATCTTATTGTTAGAGCAGGGCGGTGTTTATGCTGTTGCGAATTTACGTGGCGGTGGCGAGTATGGTGATAAATGGCATGATGCAGGGACAAAAATGCAGAAACAAAACGTATTCGATGATTTTATTGCCGCCGCCGAATTTTTGATTAAAGAAAAATATACATCGAAAGATTATTTGGCTATTGCCGGAGGTTCTAACGGTGGTCTGCTAGTGGGCGCTGTAATGACGCAACGTCCCGAGTTGTTTAAAGTCGCTTTCCCAGCAGTAGGCGTTTTGGATATGTTACGTTACAATAAATTTACCGCTGGTGCAGGATGGGCTTATGATTACGGTACGGCAGAAGATTCTCAAGAGATGTTTAACTATCTGTACAACTATTCGCCATACCACGCATTAAAGCAAGGCACAACTTATCCAGCAACCATGGTGACAACTGCAGATCATGATGACCGTGTGGTGCCGGCTCATTCGTTTAAATTCGCAGCCCGTTTGCAGGAATACCATAAAGGAAATGCCCCAGTTTTAATCCGCATAGAAACCAATGCCGGCCACGGAGCAGGAAAATCAACTGCTAAGGTAATTGAGGAACAGGCTGATAAATGGGCTTTTATGTTCCAAAATATGGGGTTAAATTATGTGAAGTAGGCTAGAATGTTTTCCATCACGTAGTCATCTTTGCGATCCGCCAGCTGGCGGAGTAGCAATCTCTCACCCACGGCGCGGTAGGGAGATTGCAAAAAACGCCATTTACCATAACACAAGTGTCCCCCTCTGGAGGGGGTTGGGGGAGGTCAACCCCTTCTAAAAGTTTTAAGATAAACCCAAAACAAACCTTAAATTTACCCTTCAAAATAAAAAACATGTCATTCCAAAACCTCGGTTTACCACAATACCTTTTA
>DASSWV010000245.1:0-8922 GCA_035704545.1 Pelobium sp. | reverse complement strand
ACACCAAATTTATGAGAAGTTTTGCCTGCAAAAACACTGATAATTAACAGCAGAGATCCAACTAGTAAAATGTTTTCAGTGGTTAAATTCATTGTAGTGTTAGGTTTGTAAACTCAATTCAGGTTTTGTTGATTTCGACTACTTAAACTGATACGCCAATGTAATAGATGCTCAATTCTATTGTGTTTCGTAAATCATTAAAAGATTAAAATTCTCATTTGAACAACCAAAATAAGTATTTCAATTAAAACATCCCGCTTTTTGTTTTCTTCATCTTCATAATTTGACACTTTGTAAAAAATTGAGCCCAAAAAATCCATATTACAATTTCTTACATCGTTAATATCAAACCAACCAACTCCAATACTGATTTTAATCTCTATATTTGTGCAAATCAATAAGGGGTGCCTTGTTTGTGTAAACAGATCTAATTATCTGCACAAATGCAAAACCAGGCTGAGAGCATACCCATTGAAAGGTAAAAGGCAAACGGTATAAGGTAAAAGGTTTTAACCCCACACCCTAAACCACCAACCTTAAACCTTTCATGCACCTGATTCGGATAATGCCGACGTAGGGACAAAAGGTATAAGTTAATTTATTTTATGAACTGTATAACCCCTATACCGTTTCGGTAACTTAAAATTTTTAATACATTGAAAAAATTCATTCTTGCTCTTAACCTTGCAGTATTACTGCCTGGAACGCTATGGGCACAATTATCTTTAACAGGAAAAATCAACGATCAGGACAAGAAAAGTCAGTTAATCGGCGCATCTATTTCCTTAAACGGAAACAGAACTGTACAGTCTGATAGCAATGGAGAATACAGTTTCACCAATTTGCAACCTGGCAATTACCAGCTAACCGTAAGCTTTGTGGGTTATCAGGCCAAAAGCGTAGCCGTGTTTTTAACGGAAAGCAAGGTATTAAACATCAATTTAGTAAAATCCCAATTTTTAGCAGATGAAGTAGTGGTAAACGCAACCAGAGCATCAGAAAATTCGGCGACTACTTTTAAAAATCTATCTAAAGAAGACATCGCAAAAAACAACTTTGGACAAGATTTACCTTATTTGTTGGATCAAACACCCGGTGTGGTTACTTTTTCTGACGCTGGAGCAGGAGTTGGTTACACCGGCTTAAGAATTAGAGGTTCGGATGCCACCCGTGTGAACGTAACCATCAACGGAATTCCGTACAATGATTCTGAAAGCCAAGGTTCTTTTTGGGTAAATCTTCCAGATTTTGCTAGTTCTGTTGACAATATCCAAATTCAGCGAGGTGTAGGAACTTCAACTAACGGCGCAGGTGCCTTCGGCGGAAGCTTGAATATTCAAACCGGCAAACTTAAAGATTCGGCTTACTTTGATCTTAACAATTCTGCCGGTTCATACAATACTTTAAAAAACTCGCTGAACATTGGAACAGGTTTAATTAACGGAAAATTTGCTTTTGATGGCCGTTTGTCCCGAATTGTTTCCGACGGCTACATCGATAGGGCTTCATCAGATTTAAAATCTTACTTTATGTCCGGTGCTTACTATGGAAAAAATAGCCTTTTAAGGCTGAATGTGTTTTCTGGTAAAGAGAAAACCTATCAGGCTTGGAACGGAATTCCGGAAGATAAACTAGCCACAGATAGGCGTTTTAATGAATTTACCTACGATAATCAGACGGATAATTACCAACAAGATCATTATCAGTTGTTATACTCCAAAAGTTTTTCGGATAAATTAACTGCTAATGCGGCCCTACATTATACCAAAGGAAGTGGATACTACGAGGAATACAAAGAAGGCGAGGACTTTGAGAGTTATGGCTTAGATTCGCTTTTTATCGGTACAGATACTGTTGCCAATACGGATTTGGTTAGGAGACGTTGGTTAGATAACGATTTTTATGGCGCTACGTACTCTGTGCGCTACCAGCCAAACGCAAAGTCGGATTTTACTTTGGGTGGCGCTTATAACGAGTATAAAGGAGATCATTTTGGCGAAGTCATCTGGGCTAAATTCGCTTCGCAAAGTGAACTTGGCGACCGGTACTATTTTGATGATGCTTTTAAAACAGATTTCAATATTTACGGAAAAGGCAGCTATCAGCTTGATAATATTTCACTGTTTGCAGATTTACAATATCGTAACATCTATTATGAATTTTTTGGTTTTGACCGTAACCAAAACAATGTTACGCAAGATGCAAGTTTAAACTTCTTCAATCCAAAAGTTGGTTTTACCTATTTCATCAACCAAAAAAGCAATTTTTACGCATCGTATGCAATTGCTAACAAAGAACCCAACCGTAATGATTATACAGAATCCACACCGCAAAGTAGGCCTAAAGCAGAACGCCTAAATAATGTAGAGGTGGGTTACCGCGTAAAAAATAATTGGCTTAACGCTGGTGCAAATATTTATCTGATGAACTACAAAAATCAGTTGGTTTTAACCGGGCAACTTAATGATGTAGGTGCTTATGTGCGTTCAAACGTAGATAAAAGCTATAGGAACGGTATCGAACTTGACGCAAGCATTGGTATTTCTCCAAAACTAAGTTGGGCAGTAACCAGTGCTTTTAGCCAAAATAAAGTGAAAAATTTTGTGGAGTACATTGATAAATATGTGGGTGCTGATTATGATTTTGACGGACAGCAAATCAATACCTATAATAAAACTGATTTAGCATTTTCGCCAAACTATGTTGGGTCTAGTACCATTGCTTACAAACCAATTAACAATTTTGAGTTTGCGCTTTTGTCTAAATACGTAAGTAAACAATATTTGGATAACACCTCTAACGATGAAAGAAGTTTAGATGCATTTTTTGTGAACAACCTTAGGTTAAACTATAATTTCAAACTTAAAGGTGTAAAATCTGTTGAACTTGGTTTGCTAGTCAATAATATATTTAACGAGCTTTACGAAAGCAATGGTTACACCTTTAGTGGGATTTACGATGGCGCATTAAGTACCTCTAATTATTATTACCCACAGGCAGAAACCAACTTTTTGGTCTCGATGAACTTAAGATTCTAATAAATGCTAAAAATTAGGGCCTATCGTTAAAAAACGATAGGCTTTTTTTGTGCTGTTTTAATATGGCAAAATAATTGAATAACTTGTGACAATACAAACCAAACATCAATAAATGTGGATATAAATAAAGCGTATAATTTAATAGAAGGCAAACTCATCTCTTGGTTCGAAGGTTTTATAAAATTGCTCCCTAACTTGGCAATCGCTGTATTAGTGATTGTAATAGGTTTTTTTCTCGCAAAACTTGTCAAAAAGTTTGCTTTAAGAATGATTAGGAAAATCTCTCATTTAGAAACAATAAATACGTTATTTTCCTCCTTTATCTACATTCTGACATTGGGAATTGCAATGTTCACCGCCTTAGATATCCTCAACTTAGATAAAGCCGTTACCACCGCCTTGGCCGGAGCAGGTATTTTAGGATTAGCACTCGCTTTTGCTTTTCAGGATATTGCCTCAAATTTTATGTCGGGGATATTTATGTCCTTCCGTCGTCCGTTTAATGTGGGCGATTTGGTAAAATTAGGCGATTATAGAGGGAGAATTAAAGCCATAAATTTAAGAGATACGAGTTTAACTACGCTTGAGGGGCAAAGGTTAATTATTCCTAACAAAAAAGTCTTTGAAAACCCCATTGAGAATTATAGCTCAACTGGTGTAAGAAGACTGGATATTAAAGTAGGTATTTCTTATGGCGATGATTTGGAAAAAGTGCAAAAAGTAACCATTGAAGCCGTAAACGAACTTTTGGAGCGTGATAAAAACAAGGAGATAGAGTTTTTTTATGAGGAGTTTGGAGATAGCTCTATCAATTTTTCCTTACGGATTTGGCTAACCGACCCAGAACAAAAAACTTATTTAAACGCAAGAAGCAAAGCCATAATGCTGGTTAAAAAAGCTTTTGATCAAGCAGCTATCAGTATTCCATTCCCTATTAGAACCTTAGACTTTGGCATTAAAGGTGGAAAAACGTTTTCAGAAACTACACTGGCACCCATTGATGAAACTACTGAGGAACAGTAATTTTTAACAGCATACCAATTGTTAAAATATCATCTTTCAAATTGTTAAGCTTTTTTAAACTTGCAATGGTAACATCTTGGAAACGACTGGCAATTTTGCTTAAGTTATCGCCAGCTTTTACAGTATAAGTTATAAAAGTAGGTTTTTCCTTAGTCGGCTTAGTTTCTGCTGCTTCCTTTTTAATGAGCAACTTTTGTCCTATAGCAATCGTGTAACCGGTTAAATTGTTCCAAACTTTAATATCCTGAACCTCCACTTTATACTGGTTGGCAATAGCATATAGTGTTTCAGATTTTTTAACAATATGCGTGTTGGTAATCTTTAAATCGGGTGTTGGAGACATGCTCACAGGCAATACCTTTAGCGTCAAATCTTCATCACCGTTTAAAACGTCAAAAAAATTAGCATAGTCTTTAAAGCTCAATCTTGGGATAATTAAACGCTTGGGTTCACTACTTGTGCCGTTAATTAAGTTTTTCTTATAAACCGGATTTAAGTTCCGTAAATCATCTGCTTCAATATTTAAAGAGTTTGCAATTTTATCAAGCGGAATAAACCTATTTACTGTTATAGAATCTGTTTTAAAAAGTTTTTCTTGTGGAATTTTTATTTCCGGATGTCTTGGGTAATAATTCATCACGTAAACCGCTGCAATGAAAGCCGGAACGTAATTTCGTGTTTCGCTAGGAAGAAAACCTTGAATATCCCAAAAGTTTCTAGAGCCACCGGCTTTTGCAATCGCTCGGTCTACATTACCTCTTCCGCAGTTGTATGACGCTAATGCTAACAACCAATCGCCTAATTCATTATGCGCATCACGCAAGTATCGGGCAGCCGCATAACTGGCTTCTGTTGGGTCACGGCGCTCATCAACATAATTGTCAATCTTTAAATCGTACATTCTGGCTGTGGTATACATAAACTGCCACATTCCTGTTGCGCCAACGCGTGATATCGCCATTGGGTTCATCGATGACTCGATAATTGGCAAATACTTAAACTCTAACGGAACATTATAAGCCTTTAGGGCTTTTTCAAAAATCGGAAAATAATACTTTCCTAAGGCAAGCATTTTCCCCATTTCGTCTGTGCGTTTATCTAAAAAGATATCTATATAAGTTTGCACAAAAGGATTGTAATCTAAAGAAATAGGTGTTCTGATGGAATCTAACCTGTATTTGTAGATGAGGTTTGGTTTGTACTTTAAAACCTCTAACTGCAAATTTGATTGTGCAGGCACCAAACTGGTATCTGCGTTAACTAACTTTTTTATTGCCTTAAATTCTTTCGAGCTTAACAACGTAAACTGTAAACTGTCTCTGTTTAAGCCTGCTTTAGTAATGTTTGAAAAACCAATAAACAATAAAAAAACGGCAATAAACTTTGATGATTTAATCATTCTTAATTTTTTCGATAACCCAGCTTTAAACGCTCGGCTAAATTTTATTGATACATTTAGAAAACGCTAATAAATTTTCTTCTTTAAACCTTCGCCCAATAATTTGGATGCCTAAAGGGAGGCCATCCTTATTTTCGCCAGAGGGCAACGAAATTGCTGGTAAACCTGCCAAAGAAGCGCCAACCGTAAAAATATCTGCCAAATACATCACCATCGGGTCTGTAATTTCTTCTCCGATTTTGAACGCAGGTGTTGGGGTGGTTGGTGTAATGATAAAGTTGTAATCCTCTAAAATATGGTCCATCTTTTCCTTGATCAATCTTCTGGCTTTTTGAGCTTTAGAATAGTAAGCATCGTAATAACCAGCACTCAGTACAAAAGTGCCCAACATAATTCGGCGCTTAACTTCGTCTCCAAAACCTTCTGATCTTGATTTTTTATAAGTGCTCATCAAATCTTTGGACTCTGGACTTCTATAGCCATAATGTACGCCATCAAATCTTGCTAGGTTTGAGGAAGCTTCCGCAGTGGTTAAAATATAATAAGTGGCCACAACGTAATCCAAGAATTCAAAAGAAACAGGCTCAACAGTATGTCCTTCTGCTTTCAACTTTTCTATTTGAGCTAAAACATTTGCTTTAATCTCTGGATCTAAACCTTCTGCATGCAGTGTTTCTTCTATATACGCGATTTTCTTTTTGGGGATTTTACCAGCAATTAATTGCGAGTAAGAAGGTACAGGAACCGCAGAAGAAGTAGCATCATGCGGATCATTGCCAGCTATAACTTCTAAAATTAATGCCACATCATCAACAGATTTTGCAATAGGCCCAACTTGGTCAAACGATGAAGCGTAAGCCACCACGCCATATCTCGAAACCCTTGAATAAGTAGGTTTTAATCCAAAAACGCCACAAAATGCTGCTGGTTGCCTAATGGAACCGCCAGTATCAGAAGCTAAAGAGGCAAAACATAAACCCGCTTGCACTGCAACTGCCGAACCGCCAGAAGAACCTCCGGAAACCCGAGTTTCGTCAATATAATTTTTTACAGGACCAAAATAACTGGTCTCGTTTGAGGCACCCATCGCAAATTCATCACAATTCAAACGCCCGATAATGATCGCATCTTCGTTGATGATTCGCTCTACAACTGTGGCAGAATATACAGCTTCATACCCCTCTAAAATTTTAGAAGAAGCCGTCATTTGATGCCCTTTGTAAGAAATATTGTCTTTTAAACCAATGATCATCCCGGCTAACTTTCCACCAGTTCCGTTAGCTATTTTGCTTTGTATTTCTTCTGCTTTCGATAATGCTTCTTCCTCAAAAATTTCTAAAAAAGCATTGAGGTGTTGATGCGCTGCAATTCTTTCTACATAATATTTTACCAACTCTTTAACAGTAATTACCCCAGATTGTAAATCAAGTTGTAAAGCTGAAAAATTAGAATAGGATTTGATTTTTTCTGTAATCATTTTATAAAAGAAAACCTTGAACTTTCGAAATTACAAATTTCGACCGTTCAAGGTTAATAGATTCCTAAATAAATTTAGGAAATTTAGTTTTTTTGCTGATTTTCTTCTGGTCGCTCTGGTTTTTCAACGCCGTTTTGCCCGTCTTTAAATTCCTTTACACCTTTGCCAATTCCTCTCATCAGTTCTGGAATCTTTTTTCCACCAAATAAAAGCAATAAAGCCAATACAATTAAAATAATTTCTGGAGCACCTAAACCCATTTTTTTATGATTTATTTTGTTTAAAAATCTTTTTTCTCTTCTACCTTTTCTTCTGCTTTAGCAACTTTATCTTGCGCCAACTGTTCTTCACGTTTTAGCTCCTCTGTTGCAGTAAGCTCATTTATATTACGGTGTATTTCTCTTTTTACCCCATCAGATGCATCTTTGAACTCTCTTATTCCTTTTCCTAAACCTCTGGCCAACTCCGGAAGTTTCTCGCCTCCAAAAAGCAAAAGAACGGCAAATAAAATCATTACCACTTCTTGTGTCCCTAAGTTCAGAAATAATAGATTGCCAATGTGCATAATAATATGTGTATTAAAGAGAACACAAATATAAATATTTTATTTTGGTATGCTAATCTCTTAATTTCAAAAGCATTTACGCTATTTACTGCTCGTTGGATTTAGCAAAGTAGAAATAGTTTAAACATTATCAACTAAACACCTTTTAGGTGGTTTACGAAGCTCCTCTAATAATTGCCAATAGCACTGCAATAACCGCTATAACTAGCAAAATGTGTATTAAAGAGCCAATAGAATAAACAAAAAAACCGAATATCCACCCGATGATTAAAACTACTGCAACAATATAAAGTAAAGATCCCATGATAATATAAATTAGTTTAACAATATGGCTTTTTGCCGATTAACCTAATATTTACAAAGTTTGTGCCTTAATGTATTTTCTACTGTTCCATCCTTTATAGCTCTTATATTTTTCGATTTGAATATGTGTAACGATTAAAGCATCACAAAGTAAAATTATTTTAATGTGCTTTGTATCATAATTGTTATAGTTTGCGTAATCAATTATAAACCCTTTAACCATGAAAAAATATTTACATCTAAAAAATGTTCTTGTTGCTTTAATCTTAGTTGCTGTAGTTTTTACATCATGTAAAGACGAAGTTTTGGAAACTGTTTCTTATAAAACACAAATAGCGTATTTAACCACAACAGATAGTGTAAGGGCAATGGAAGTTGCTACCCAAGGTCCAAAAAGCTTACAAACTCCAGGTCGTATTTACGTTTATGGCGATTATCTTTTTATTAATGATGTACGAAGGGGGATACATGTAGTGGATAATAGCAACCCCGCTTCACCTGTATTCTTAAACTTTATAAACATACCGGGCAACGAGGATTTAGCGGTTTACAATAATATTTTATATGCGGATAGTTATATAGATTTATTAGCATTTGATTTGAGTAATCCACGCGAAGTAAAGTTTAAAAACAGAGTTAAAGATGTTTTTACTAAGTATTACTACACGCAGAATACAAATTTAATTTACGCTTACAAAGATACCGTTATCACTTACACTCAAACTAAAGGATCTGGCAGAGGTCAGAATATGTTTTTAGAAAGTTCACTTGCTTTCACAACTAGTTCTGGAAGTAAAACATATGGAACCGGAGGTTCTACTGCCAGATTTACTTTACAAAACAGCAGTTTATATACCGTAGACCAATCTCAACTGAAAGTTTTTGATTTAGAGGATGCTGAAAAACCTGTTTTTATAAAAGACATTGCTATTGGTTTCGGGATAGAAACTATTTTCCCTTATCAAGATAAATTATTTATCGGTTCTACCACGGGCATGCATATTTATGATGCCAGTAACCCGCTTTCGCCTACCAAATTATCTACTTATTCTCACGTTACCAGTTGCGACCCCGTTATTGTAGAGGGCAACTATGCTTATGTTACACTTAGATCCGG
>DASSWV010000057.1:0-4655 GCA_035704545.1 Pelobium sp. | reverse complement strand
CTAGTGGGACAAGCCTGTGTTGATGTTGATAAGGCCATTAAAGAATTAAAAAATCTTAAAAATATCAGACTTATTGCCGATTCGTGTGTTAGAATCAACAGCATTGAAAATCAAGCAGATTACGTTTTTGATAAAGCTGTGGGCGATTTATTTGATTTTGAGGATGACGCAAAGGTAATTATGAAATACAAAGAAGTACTTAGTGGCTTAGAAACCGCAACAGACAGATGCGAGGATGTTGCAAATGTATTAGAGACCATTTTGGTTAAAAATGCCTAATTCTAAACCTTAAAAACAAATAATGATTACTACTCTTCTAGTTATTGTCATCATTTTAGCTATCATTTTTGATTTCATCAATGGTTTCCATGATGCGGCCAATTCCATTGCAACCATTGTTTCTACCAAAGTACTTACACCTTTTCAAGCTGTACTTTGGGCGGCAACTTTTAATTTTGCGGCTTATTTTTACTTTACCGACCACAAAGTTGCGGATACTGTAGCTAAAACAGTTTTTGCCGAATTTGTAACTTTAGAGGTGGTTTTATCGGGTTTGGTTGCAGCCATTTCATGGAACCTTTTAACTTGGTATTACGGAATTCCTTCTAGCTCCTCACATACTTTAATTGGTGGTTTCGCTGGTGCAGGTATGGCAAAAGCCTTATCATTAGGTGAGAATGCTTTAGTTGCCGTAAACTTTGAACCAATTATAAAAGTTGTTGCTTTTATCGTTTTAGCACCAGTCATTGGAATGGTAATTGCCATTATTATCAATTTACTCATCATAAATATTTCTAAAAACGCTCGACCGGCAACTGCAGAAAAATGGTTTAAACGATTGCAGCTGGTATCCTCTGCAGCGTTAAGTTTTACGCATGGAGGTAATGATGCCCAGAAAGTAATGGGGATTATTTTCGCCGCATTGTTAGCAAATAATTTGGTAGATCCTAACCAGCCAATGCCAGAATGGATTCCGTTAAGTTGTTATGCAGCCATTGCTTTAGGAACAATGAGTGGCGGATGGAAAATTGTGAAAACAATGGGTACCAAAATTACCAAAGTAACGTCTTTAGAAGGCGTGAGTGCAGAAACCGCCGGTGCAGTAACCTTGGGAATTACCGAACATTTTGGAATCCCCGTTTCTACTACGCATACCATTACAGGCTCAATAATTGGGGTTGGGTTAACAAAAAGAGTTTCTGCCGTTCGCTGGGGAGTTACTTACAGTTTAATTTGGGCTTGGGTTTTAACCATCCCAGTTTCAGCAACTTTAGCAGCCATAGTTTTCTTTATAACGCATTACGTTTTTTAGCAATAAAAAATAAATATTTGATAGCCCGATGAAGAGATTCATTGGGCTTTTTATTGATGCCTAAAATGTAAATTGATGTATAGGCTACCGACTTATGGGTATATTTTTTATTACTAAAAAAAGACCATCAAACATCACTAAATTTGGCGCAAATTTTAATTTAACAACAAATTTTTAAAAATAGAAATTGGTTTGGAAATCGCTTACCGCTTGATACGTTTCATTTATGAGCACAATAGTTTTGATATCAACTAATTTAAAAGGTTTGATATTCAAATCAATTTTTCTTTTGGTATCGGTACTCATGCCATTTAAATTTGTTTTAGGTCAAACTCATTTTGAAGGGACTGTTCTTGACTTTGAAAAAGGCAGACCTTTAGCCGGCGTTACCGTACTTGCTGGCAAAAATTATGCTTTCTCTGATTCAAGTGGATATTTTAAGGTTAAAATTCTACCCTCAACTAAAGAGATAGAATTTATCTTTTTGTCGTATGCGACTTTAGTTGTTAACCCTACAGAAAATAAGAGCAAAAAATTCTATTTGAAAGCCTTGGAAAATCAAATCAAAGAAGTAACTGTAATTGCAGATGATGCCAACAAATCGGTACTAACACAAATCTCTGGTTTGCAAAGTCTCGATAAAAAAGATTTGGAAATGTCTGTAGGATTTATGGGGCAAAAGGATCCATTAAAAGCAATAAGTTCTTTACCTGGAGTTGGAAACGGTGGCGAAGGAAATGCGGGTCTATATATCCGAGGTGGTACATCTGGACAAAACTTAACATTATTAAACGATGCCGTGATATATAATCCAGCGCATTTGTTGGGTTTGTTTTCTGTTTTTAATCCAGCGGTCATCAGTCAGCTCAATTTATACAAAAATGGTTCACCGGCCAACCATCCCGGCCGATTATCAGGTGTAGTGGAGTTGAAAACTGATAAAACCGTAACAGAATCATTAAAAGTAGAGGCTGATATGAGCTTGTTTTCCTTGAACTTAAATGCGGAAATCCCCATCCGTAAAAATTGGTCGATAGGTGTTTACGGCCGGAAAACATTCTTTAACCAAACCGTATGGCCACTTTTAGAAAAGCTTGGAGAAAGTTCTTTTTTTAAAAAAGTTGGATATGATTTTTACGATTTAAACCTGATATCAAACGCAAAAATCAGCAAAAAAAGTAACCTGCAAGTCTCGTTTTATAAAGGTGGTGATGATTTTGGGTTTAGCTTGAATAATTATGCCATTAAAAACGATATGGATTGGACCAATACCGCGTCTTCCGCAACGTTAACAACTTTTTTGTCCAATAAAGTTGTTTTACATACCACGGCTTCGTTTAGCGCTTATGATTTTAATTTCGGTATAGATCAGGACGAGTATAAGGCAGGTATAAATTCTAACATAGCAGATATTAGTGTAAAGCAGTCTGTCAATATCTACACAAAAAACCATCAACTTAAAGCTGGACTCCAATTTACCAACCATCAGTTTAAACCGAATACCCCTTTTTCTCAATCTTTTGGTACACCGCTAACCTACGCTCAAGCAAATACCTATTATGCAGATGATTTTGCAATCTTTTTTACAGATGAATATAAGGTTTCGGATAAGTTGACATTTAATGGTGGGCTTCGTTTAAATCATTTTAGAAACAAAGGGCCTTATGAAAAAGCAAATGTAGATGGCTCATTTACCAGTTACCCAACAGGAAAAACAGTAAGTAAGCAATTGTTTATTTCGCCATCTTTTTCGGCAAATTATGCGCTTTCAGGTTCATCGGCGTTTAAAACTTCATTTTCATATAATGTACAACCGGTGCATTTGATATCTATAACGGCGGTTAACTTTCCGGCAGACTTTTGGATGCCAGCAATCAATAACATCAAACCTGCGAGTGCTTGGCAGGGCAGTTTAGGGTACTTTAAGGATTTTAAGGATAAAAAATTCAATTTCTTTATCGAGGCTTATTATAAGCAGATGCAAAACTTGGTAGAGTTTAGTGGGGGAATAGTGAATTTGATTGACAACTTAAAAATTGAAGACAATTTATTGATAGGAAAAGGCAATAGCTACGGAACTGAGGTGTTTTTTAAAAAAAATACCGGAAAACTCAGAGGCTCTTTATCTTACACACTTTCTTTTAGCGATAGGCAGTTTCCACAAATCAACAATGGCAATAAGTTTCCTTTTAAATATGACAGAAGGCATAATTTAGTAATTGCTACAAACTATCAGGCAGGCAAAAACTGGATGATAGGTACAAATTTCAGTTTGGCAAGTGGAAGCGCTTTTACAATGCCTGTAAGCCGGTATTTAATCAGCGGAAATGTTGTGAATGAGTACGGCGCTTACAACGGTAGCAAGATGCCTATTTTTCATCGATTAGATTTTTCAGCCACTCGTGAGCTTAGGAAAAGTGAGAAGTTTGAATCAAGCTTGACATTTTCGGTTTACAATCTTTACAGTCGGCAAAACCCAATTTATACTTTCTTTTTGGCCGAAGGAGATCTAGAAAGCCAAAGAGTGGCAATTTCGCAGAAAAATGTTTCCTTGTTACCCATATTGCCCGCAATAAATTATAGGATAAAATTTAAGTGATGAATAAAAAAATAATGTTTTTCTTGCTGGTTGCATTCGCAATTATTGCTTGCGAAAAGCAACCGTCAAACAACAGAGAAGGTTATAGCCCTAAGTTTGTAGTAGAAGGCTGGATTGAAGAAGGAGGTTATCCTTACGTAATGCTTACGCATAATTTGCCGTTTTTTACCGCAATGGATTCGGCCCAATTGAATGAGGTTGTAATAAGATGGGCAAAAGTAAGCGTAAGTGACGGAACAACAACTGAAATATTGACCGGCATGAAAGACAATCGGTATTTTCCGCCTTATGGGTATAAAGGATCAGAGATTAAAGGTGAAGCGGGCAAAACTTATACGCTTAAAATAGAATATGCTGGTAATATATTAACAGCGGAAACTAGCATTCCACAAAATGCAAAATTAGATTCTATCTGGTTTACAGCAAAAGAAGAGGGATTAAAACAACAGCTAAACGTGAAGTTTAGTGATGATGCAATTGATACCAATTTCTATCGGTTATTTACCCGAACAGCGGAAGATGAAATTTTTTACCCCAGCCTTCTTTCGGTACAAACTGATAAGTATTTTAACGGCAAACAATTTAGCCTGCAAGTAAACCGCGGACCAAAAAACAATCTTAAAATTAGAAACGAAGCATTTTTTAATACCGGAGATACCGTTTTTGTAAAGTTTTCTGCAATTCCTAAGTCTGCTTATGAATTTTGGAGCAGTTTTAATGATGAAGTTTTAAACTCCAGTAATC
>DASSWV010000017.1:0-2888 GCA_035704545.1 Pelobium sp. | reverse complement strand
ACAGATTAGCAGAAATGCCAACGCTTTTGTTGATTTTAATGTTCCCTGGAACCTTAGCTTTTACTATAACTTCAATTACTCAAACAGTGGGCTAACCAAACAACTGGTGCAAACTTTAAATGCCAATGGAGATTTTAACTTAACTCCAAAATGGAAAGTACAGTTTAATACCGGTTACGATTTTAGAAACAATGCCATCAGTTTAACTTCTTTTTCTATTTACAGAGATTTACACTGCTGGGATATGTCTGTTAGATGGATTCCATTTGGGCCTTACCAAAGCTACAGCGTAGATTTACGTGTTAAATCATCTATCTTGCAAGATTTAAAACTGAGTAAACGAAGAGAATTTTACAACGAATTTTAAGATATGCATGCAGAGCTAATTACCATAGGTGACGAGATTTTAATTGGGCAAATTGTTGATACCAACTCTGCGTGGATGGCGACCGAGCTAAATAAGATTGGTATAAAAGTAAAACAGATTAGTTCTGTTTCTGATGATACTGAGCATATTTTAGAAGCACTGATGGAAGCAGAACAAAGGGCTGATTTAATCTTGATTACGGGAGGACTTGGCCCAACAAAGGACGACATCACAAAAAAAACGTTAGCCAGATATTTTAACTGTGATGATTTTATATTGCACAAACCTAGTTTAGATGTAATTGAACGTATTTTTGTAAAATATAATCGACCATTACTCGAAGTTAACAAGCAACAAGCGATGGTTCCTTCGGTTTGCGAAGTGATTTTGAACGAGCAAGGGACTGCGCCGGCAATGCTTTTTAGAAAAAACAGTAAAATATTTATTTCTATGCCTGGCGTTCCTTATGAGATGAAAAATATCATGAGTAATTCTGTAATTCCCCTGATTCAAAAAACATATAATTTACCCGCGATATACCACCAAACTATTTTAACAGCTGGCGTAGGCGAGTCTTTTTTAGCCGAAATTTTAGAACCTCTTGAGGATAGTTTACCTGACTATATTAAATTAGCTTATTTGCCCAAGTTGGGTTCGGTAAGGTTGCGTTTGAGTACAACCGAACATGCTTCAGAAGCGTTGATAAATGAAGTTAAGGCTTTTGCCGATAAAATTACAGCTGCCATCCCTGATTATTGGATTGCTAAAGAAGACCTGCCCATAGAAAAAGTGGTTTTAAACCTAATGCAGCAAAAATCATTGACTTTATCTGTTGCGGAAAGCTGTACAGGTGGAGAAATCTCGAAAACTATCACACAGCATGCTGGCTGTTCGTCGGTTTTTTTAGGCGGTGCAATTACTTACTCAAACAAACTCAAAGTGAAGGTGTTAGGAGTAAGTGCTCATACATTGGAAAAGTTTGGTGCAGTAAGCGAAGAGACTGTAAAAGAAATGGCAAAGGGAGCCATTGTTAATTTTGAGTCAGATTACAGTGTTGCGGTAAGCGGTGTGGCAGGCCCAGATGGTGGAACAGCCGAAAAACCGGTGGGTACAGTTTGGATTGCCGTTGCCAACAAAAAAGAAGTTATTGCTAAAAAATTCACATTCGGCAATAAGCGAATACAGAATATAGAAAGAGCAACCATGGCCGCTTTCACACTTTTATTTAGGTTATTAAAAACTAATACCTAACGCCCAGTTTTCGTTTTGTTGATTCTTCCAGCGTATAAACACTGTTAAACCTCTATTTTAGCGAGTGCCGATATTTAATCCAAAAAACTCTTGTCCTTTTTAGGCTAAAAAGCATTATATTCTTAATTTTGATTTTAAAAACATATAAATCCCATGGCTCAATATGAACTTTTATTACCCAAAATGGGTGAAAGCGTTGCCGAAGCAACGATTATTAAATGGGCTAAACAACCTGGAGATGAAATAGAGATTGATGATATTATATTGGAAATTGCTACCGATAAAGTAGATTCGGAAGTTCCATCGCCTGTTAAAGGGAAATTAGTTGAACACCGTTTTACGGAAAACAATGTTGCCCAAGTTGGAGATGTGATAGCAGTTATTGAAGTTGGAGAAGAAGACAGCTCGAACATAGACACATACAAAGAAGTAGAAATTATAAACGAGGTTGAAAAAGTGCAACCAGATGATATTCCTTTCCTCCCAGAAACAGCTAAGGATGAAGTAAGTGAAGCGCAACACGATTTCTCAAAATCCGACAAGTTTTACTCGCCACTTGTAAAAAGTATCGCACAGGAAGAAGGCATAAGCGTTTCCGAATTGGATCATATTGAAGGTTCGGGCAATGATGGTAGGGTAACAAAAGATGATTTGTTAGGTTATATTTCTAACCGCAATCCCCAAGCTAAAAACAATTCAATTACACCCAAGCCAGAAACTAAATCAGAGAAAGAACAAGAAGCATTAGAAGCCCCAAAAGACGAACCGGCTCCGTCATCAGTTGCAAGTAGGCCAATGTCTGATGAAATTATTGAGATGGATAGGATGCGTAAGGTGATTTCCGAACACATGATTGCCAGCAAGGAAACGGCCGCCCATGTAACCTCTTTTGTTGAAGCCGATGTAACCAATTTGGTTTTATGGAGAGATAGGGTTAAAGGTGTTTTTGAAAAACGAGAAGGTGAAAAAATAACCTTTACACCAATTTTTGTTGAGGCGGTTGCCAAAGCAATTAAAGATATGCCGATGATAAATATTTCTTTAAATGGCCATCAAATCATTAAGAAGAAAGATATAAATATTGGCATGGCTACAGCTTTGCCTAACGGAAACCTTATTGTTCCGGTTATAAAAAATGCTGATCAATTAAATTTAGTGGGTTTAACAAAGGCCGTAAATAGCCTAGCAAAAAGAGCCAGGGAAAATAAGTTATTACCAGATGAGGTTAAAGGAGGCACTATTACCTTAACTAATATCGGGGGATTTGGCA
>DASSWV010000551.1:0-2608 GCA_035704545.1 Pelobium sp. | reverse complement strand
TGAGGGACTTAAACAGATGGTTTGGGGATTCTTTAAAAAATTGGTAGTTGCAGATCGACTTTCTATTTATGTGGATACCGTTTTCCCAAATCCGGAACTGCACAATGGCAGTACCGTAGCCATAAGCGCTGTATTTTTTGCGATTCAAATTTACTGTGATTTTTCTGGCTACTCGGATATTGCAATTGGTGCTGCCAGAACAATGGGGTTTAACCTGATGACCAACTTCAGAATCCCTTATTTTTCTAAATCAATTTCCGAATTTTGGAGCAAATGGCATATTTCCCTTTCTACTTGGTTCAGAGATTACCTGTATATCCCGCTAGGAGGCAACCGAGTTAGTACACAAAAAAGATATTTGAATCTCTTTATTGTATTTATGATCAGTGGTTTATGGCATGGTGCAAGCTGGAATTTTATTATTTGGGGCTTTTTGCATGGAGTTTACCAGGTTGTGGGGTTAATGCTAAAACCGCTATTCTCTAAATTTGAAGCGCATTTAAATAGGCTAGCACTAAGTTTTTGGTTTTTTGTAAAAGGATTTGGTGTTTTTTGTTTGGTTACTTTTGCTTGGATATTTTTTAGAGCGCATACCATTCACGATGCTCTTCTAATGATTAAAAACCTAAAATCTTTCGGAGAAACACCTTTTCTAGGAAATGGGATCAATCAG
This sequence comes from Pelobium sp., assembly GCA_035704545.1. Classification (GTDB taxonomy): domain Bacteria; phylum Bacteroidota; class Bacteroidia; order Sphingobacteriales; family Sphingobacteriaceae; genus Pseudopedobacter. The sequence goes on along the minus strand of DASSWV010000551.1, from coordinate 1,935 downwards.
TTTGGGCACTGTTTAATTGCAATTGCGTTGCTTTTTACCATTGAATATTTCATGGCATTTCATCCTCAAATCAAATTGTTTCATCACCGAAAAACAATGGTAAGGTGGGCATCTGTAATTGGTTTATTGTTTATCATATTAATTTTTGGCGTTTTTAACGGCGGACAGTTTATTTATTTTCAATTTTAATGGAGCTCAATAATAACGTAATTCTTTTTTTTAAAAAATTCATACTATTTGTAGTGGTGGTTTTTGCTGTGGATTGGGTTTTGGGTTTTGGCTTAGAGAAACTCTACTTCGGCCTTCAAAATGGGCAATTTGCGGAAACTACCTATGCTTTAAATCAGGCATCACCAGATATTTTGGTGTTCGGAAGCTCTAGAGCGCAGCACCATTACTCTTCTGAAATTTTGAGTAATGAAACAGGGATGTCTATTTATAACGCCGGCAGAGACGGTCAGTTTCTGCCCTATTATTGCGCTGTTCAGGATGTGATTCTAAAACGAAAAACACCAAAAATCATCATCTTAGACGTCAACATTTGGGAATTGGGCCCTAATGAACAAAAATACATGAAACTAGCCCAATTGCTGCCCTACGTATCAGCACACCCTGTTTTACGAAAATACACAGCAGAAATTAGTGAATTTGAAAACCTAAAACTGATCAGTAAAACTTATCCATACAACTCTACATTATTGATTTCTGTTTACGATCATCTTTTTAAAAACAATGATCCAGTTTACGATAGAGGTTATTCGCCTTTAATTGGACAAGTAAGCGAAAAAATGTTCAATAAATACAAAATTGAAAAAGAGATTTACGATACCAAAAGGGCAACTCAAAACATAGAGATTGATCAAAATGCAGTTGCTTATTACCACCAGTTTCTGCAAAAAACCAAAAATTTAAATATCAAAACTTACGTCATTATTTCACCGACTATACTTAAAGAACCCAATACGGAAGAAAAGTTGCTTTTAGAAAGGATTGCTAAAAAATACAACAACGTCAAGTTTTTAGATTACGCAACGGACAGTAGCTACAATAACCATTTTCAGCTTTTCGCCGATGAATTTCACTTGAATAAAAAAGGTGCTGAAAAGTTTTCTGAAGAGTTGGCTGGTGTGATTAAATAATTTTATATTTTAATAGACAATTCCAATTGTCCACCAAAGCCAAGCTTAACAATTTTTTGAAGTGTCGAAATTCTAGCTTCCTTAATGTTGTTTTCAATTTTTGAAATATAGGATTTAGTTGTCCCAACTTTTTCAGCGAGTTGTTCTTGGATCATTCCCATTTCAATTCGAGTGTTATGGATTAAAGCTCCGATTTTGAAATTTTCATAACCAGCTTCCAGTTCTTCACGTTCTGCTGTACCACGTTTTCCATAATTTTTTTCCTTAAACTCTTTAAGAGTCATTATGTTATTTTTCGTTTTCATATTCTGCTTTAATTTTAAGTGCTAATTCATTAAAAAAACATATTTCACGTCGTATTTTTTCATCCTTAAGTTGGTAAAGGCTACTACCACTAACGGTTCGCCGCAGTGCTACTCTGTTCGGTTGTTGAAATTTCTCGTTGCCCGTTGTCGTTGGTTATATAAGTTTGTATCTTTGTTATCAATAATGAAATTCTACGATAAATATCCGCAGTTAAAAGAAAGGAGTTTCTTGACTCAAGTACTGACGAAAACTGTGTTTTCAACAATGTCTTTGGAAAACCAGCAAGTGTCAATGTCGAAAGTTGAAGAGATTGTTTTGTCATTGTTAAAGGAACAAGAGTTAAAAGGTGGTCAATTCTTTTCGGATCAAACTCGTTAAAGGCTCAAAGTTTCCGCTGTCTGCTAATTTCATAGCATCAATATAAATTTTCCTGCTGTTACCTTCTCGGAAGTAAAGTTCAAGGGGTTTATATCCAAGTTTAAGTGCTACA
>DASSWV010000317.1:0-2821 GCA_035704545.1 Pelobium sp. | reverse complement strand
TGCATCGTATTCGCCTGGTTTACGCACATCCAAAACATTTAAGTCCACGCTTTTATCAAGGTTTTTAAGTTCCTCTGCATCTATCGTCTCCACATGGTCAAGCTCTTTGCCTGCTTTTTCCCAAGCTGTAATTCCTCCTTTAAGGTAACCGATGGTATAATCGTAACCCACACGGGCCAATCTTTTCACAGTTTCTTCTTCTCTACCATCCTCTGTAACCAATAAAATCGGCTGATTTAAATCTACAATCAATGCGCCTACCCATGGGGCAAATTGACCATCTAAACCTATAAAAATGGAGTTTGGAATAAAGCCTTTTGCAAACGCATCCGGAGAACGGACATCTAAAATTAATGCTCCGGTTTGGTTGGCCGCAATCTCAAAATCGTTAGGAGCCAAAGCGTTTAAACCTCTTTCGTAAACTTCGTCAATTGTTTCTATTCCCTCTTTATTCATTTTGGCATTTTTCGGAAAGTACTGTGGCACAGGCAAAGTTCCGGTAGTCAGCTCTTTGATAAAATCATCTTTAGAAATATCACTCAACGCATAATTTGTTGCTTTTTGGTTGCCCAGAGTGTCTAAAGTATCCTTGCTCATATTTTTACCACAGGCAGAACCTGCACCGTGAGCCGGGTAAACAATTACCTCATTCGGCAAAGGCATAATTTTGCGCCGCAAAGAATCATAAAGGGTTGCAGCCATTGCTTCGGGCGTGGTATCAGCGGATTTTTGTGCTAAATCTGGGCGACCAACATCGCCTATAAACAAAGTATCTCCAGTGAAAATACAGTATGGTTTTCCGTTTTCATCTGAGCACAAATAGGTGGTAGATTCTAAAGTATGCCCTGGCGTATGCAAGGCTGTAATTGTGATGTCGCCAATTTTAAATTCTTCGCCGTCTTTAGCGATGTAGGATTCGAAACTAGTTTTAGCCGTTGGCCCGTAAACGATTTGTGCGCCAGTTTTTTTAGCTAAATCTACATGTCCCGATACAAAATCTGCATGAAAATGCGTTTCAAACACATATTTGATTTTAACTTTGTTTTGTTCCGCTTTTTCAATGTACGGAGAAACCTCCCTTAAAGGATCAATAATCGCCGCTTCGCCATTGCTTTCAACATAATAAGTGGCTGTTGCAAGGCATCCTGTATAAATTTGTTCTATTTTCATTTTATTGAGTATTTATTGGGTATTGCGTATTGAGATTTGAGTATTGAGATTTGAGTATTGAGTATTGAGAACTATTATCATCTGCTCATTCAATTTAATTCTTTTGATTTATAAATTTTATCAATGGTCAGTTTTTCTTATGCCCATCCAGACTAATGACTAACCAACTAACTAACTACTACAAAATTAGCTCTTCTACAAGAATCACAACTGCCATTACAAAGACGAAATAGCCAAAAACTTTTTGTAATTTTTGGTTGTGGATGAATTTGTTTAGGTAAATCCCTAAGAACACCCCTACCGAAGCAATCAAAGAAAATACCGTTAAAAAATTCCAATCGATTTGCGGAAGGTTTAAAACATCACCTGTAAAGCCAATTAAAGAATTTATAGCAATCACTAGCAGAGAAGTTCCCACTGCTTTGTGCATGGGCAAGTGCATAAAAAACACCAAAGCCGGCACAATTAAAAAGCCCCCTCCTGCCCCTACCATCCCTGATAAAACACCAACTGCTATTCCACTTACGATAACCAGTGGATAATTTGTTTGAGGAATTACGGTCGCTTTATTTTCAGAATCACCACATACCATTTTACAGCCCGATATGAGCATAATTACCGCAAAAAATAGCATTAAAAACAAATCTTTGGTCAGGGTAAAACCTCCAACAGTAAACAGAATCTCTGGCATTGCGTGAATCACAAACTTTCGCATCAGCCAAACAGTGATAAATGCTGGGATGGCAAAAATCACAGACATCCTCAGGTTAACCAAACCTTTTTTATAATAAGTACTAGCGCCCACCAATGAAGTTAAGCCAACTATGAACAAAGAATAGGCTGTGGCAATTACGGGCGCAATTCCGGCTACATAAACCAAAACTGGAACGGTCAGAATAGAACCACCTCCACCCGTCAAACCTAATGAAACACCGATAGAAAGAGCTAAAAAATATGTCAAATACAATTCCATACCCATTACATGTTACAATCACAATTCTCCATACAATCTAACAGCTTAATTAAATCCCGCTCTTTAAGCGAATAAAACACTTGAACTCCTTTTTTTTCAGCTCTTAAAAGTCCTTTCAGTCTCATGTTTGATAAATGATGAGAAAGCAACGATTGCTCGCATTTTAATGCCCCGCAAATTTCGTTGACACTCATTCGGTCATTTACAGCCAGCAAATCAATAATTGATAGCCTAAGCGGATGCGCAATTGTTTTGAGTATATATGCGGCTTTCTCTAACTTTTCTTGTGATAAGTTCCTCGTTTGTACCTCTTTCATAAAACAATTATATGAACATATAATCATATAACAATGTATACATGCAATTATTTTGTCAGAGAAATGTTTAAATTTATTCAGTTTTTTAAAACCGTTGCCATCAAATAATCGTTATGTAATAATAGAATGACTAAAACCGCAATCATACTTTTTGCTGATCTACCCGATTTTGAAGCCAGAGCGAAAAGCTTTTCTGGCTTTTCATCGCAAAAAGCTACGCGGAAAATTTCTTCGATATTAACTCATCACTTTTATGCCCTAGCTCAAAAAACCACTGCAAAAACCTTTTTGATTGATTCATTTAAGCAAAAAGGTAAAAGCTTTGGAGAAAAAATCACTAACGCTTTTGCAGCTATTTATG
>DASSWV010000266.1:0-6055 GCA_035704545.1 Pelobium sp. | reverse complement strand
ATAGTTTTTCGCCGTCTTGAAATTACGATCTTGTATCCCATATAGAGATAGATGCCAAGACATTAATATAGCTATGTCAGAAAATTTACTTTCTGCTATGCTAGCTATTTTTTTGAAAAGCCAGATATTCCCTCTGTATCTATGTGGTTTCATCTTTTGAATGTATACTTATTAAAAGACTTTAATTTCAGGTTATTTACTCTCCAAATTTTCTGTTTCTTTATCCTGTTTTTTTATTTTTGATTTCTCAAAAAGCTCTTTAAATTGATTGTAATCCATGGTAATTATAAAACCTATGCCCGTTTCAATCACTTGACCTTGCAATGCTACCTGATATTGGTTTTTACGATATGCTCTTAATAAATATCTTCCATCTTTAGAGAGCGAGTAATCTACAGCCACATCTCCCGCAATATTGCTCGCCTGTTGGTTGCTTTGTTGCGGCCCTTCTAACCCAAAGCTGCTTCCAATACTTACTTTCAAACGGTCGTTTAACAAACGTTTGGATAAGCCAACGTTTAAATCTGTACGGTTTTCTCGTTGCCCGGTTGTGTAGTCATCCGTAGATTCTAAATCAAAATTCAATTCTACTCCCTGTATAAGATCGCCTGCAAGATCGTTGAGCTGTTGCGATATAATTTTACTTACACTTTGCCTAACCAAAGTTTCTGCACCACCAGAACCTGCTTCGCTAGCAAAAGGGTTTTCGCCGATGAACCTGTTTAAAAGAAGCAATGCAAAAACTTGTTTGTTAAGTTCTGATGGTTGTTGCCTTAATTGCTCCAATTTAGTTTTGGAGGTGGCAATAATGTCCGGAGAGACATTGTAATTTCCGTCGGGCAAAACAATGTCAAAACTGATTTCGGGTTTCATCAGCTCTCCGTTCATTTTTAACAATACGTTGAACGGAAGTTCTTGTTTGTAAGTGTTTCTTTCCGCCTGTGATGCAGCACCCAACTGATCACCTACCAAATCTATCGGTGCGGTTTCCGCCACGTAAATAGCAGTTACATCTAAGTTAGCAGAAAGCGGATCTCCTGTCCATAAAACAGTGCTTCCTTTTTCAATTTTAAACTGACGTTTGATAAAGTTGAACGACATCTCGTAAAAGCCTTCCTGCAGTTCATACTTCCCAGTCAACGATACTTTTCCAGATGGATCAATCCCAGCACTTAATTCTGCCTCACCTTTTAACTTAACAAAATCTCCATTTCCTTTGTCAATAACCATGGTAAGCTCCGCCTCGGGGTCAACCTCAATCGCCATCGTCAAATTCATCCCGGTAAAATCTGTTTTATTCAAAGAATCGGGCAACACAAAAGCTTTGTTAAAGGCAGGGTCATCTTGGTCTATAAACTCAACAATTCCTTCTCTATCAGCAATGCCGGGGTCAGATTGTGGTAAAACTAAAGTCAAATCGGTTTCTTTATTTATTTTCAGACTTCCATCGATAATTGGGTTGTCCATATCTCCTTTGATACGCATTTTGGCATCAAAGAAAAGTTTGCCATAATATAAATCGTTGTCTTTTTCTGTGGAATTGATCGCCATGAAATTATCCGCGTCAAGCTCCAAATTAAACCTAAAGTCGGTATATGTTTGCGTGTAAATTGCCCCGTTTAGGCGCAAGTTATTGTCTGCCGAATCAGCCAATGAAAAGTTATTGAACAAAATTCCATCGCCATTGAAAACAATTTTATCGGGCCCTAATTTGAATTGAGAATTTAAAGGTGTAATGCGGAAAACAGCATCGTTAAAAGCAACGTCTCCTAGCACTTTTGGTGCATCTACATTTCCTGTAATTTTAAATGCGCCGCTTAAATAGCCTTGGGCTTCGCTAATATTACCCATTGTAAAACCTTGTATGCTTTTTAAATTTAGGCGTTGCATGTCCAAATTCATATCAAAACTACTCTTGCTGGTATTATACAAGCCACTCAAATTTACTTGGTTGCCGTTTCCGGTAATGGCTACATCTGCGTTAAATGTGTTTGGGGTGTTGTTATTAACTTTTATAGCGAGGTTACCCACCGTATCGCTCATAAAGTTAAAATCCTTTACTGTCATGTTTGCATTAAAAGTTGGAGTGGTAGCCAAATTTTTTGCGAGTACATTTCCATTGATTACACCGCCAGCTAATAACGAATCTTTAGATATGATAGCAGTAATAGTTTCTATCCTAAAATTGCTGAAATCAATGGATAATGGGGCGTTAGCGCTTGTTTGTTGCGACTGTATTTTTATAAATTGTCCCGAATTGCTCAGCACAAAATCATTGGCTTGGATGCCGGTTTCTCCAAACCTAATAACGTTGTTTTTTGTGATTTGCCAATTTTGATAATTCAATTTTAAGCCGTCTAAATTCAGCCTAAATTCGGTATCCCTGTTTTCCAAAGCCTTTAAATTACCTGCAATTACATAACGTTCTTTATCTGCTTTATCCGAAACCTGCAAGCGGTAATCCAATAAATTATCTTTTAATTGACCGGTTAAGCTGGTTTTAGGTAGCAGTAACGATTCGCTTTTGATCTCATCAATCAACAAACTGTATTTTAAAGCAGAACTGTCTGTGTTCATATTTAAACGACCGTTAGTAATTGTGTAACCTGTGTAAATCACTTTCGGGATGGTGCCGTTTATTACCAATGTATCTCCGTTGCTGTTGTAACGGCCTTTTATAGAAATAGGTTCTATTCGTGTTAAACCTGGAACCAATGCGTATAATATTGGGTCATCAGATACATTTAATGCGAACCTAAATTTTTGTGGTTTTAAAGTGTCCGGTGCTGAGGTGGACGCACCTGTATCATAATATTTGGCAATGGTGTTGCTTAAGGCACTACCAACCTGTGTCAGTTTATATTTGCCAATCATACTAGCAGATAAAATTTGTGAGGTAATTTTTAAACTGCTGGTGTCTGCTGTGGCGCTCGAAACTATTTTCACTGAATCCAATTGATAACGTTCTTTGCCATCGGAAATCAATAATTTCGTTAAAAATATTTTTCCATTCAAATAATCCGGATCGGCGGTTTCAATATCTGCATCAACAGTTCCTCGTAATTTTAAAGCAGTAGGATTTAAGTTTAACGCTTTTAAATCCACGCTATCCAAATTCAGTTTCATTTTTACAGCTGGATATTTTCCTTTAAAGCTTCCGCTTGCGGCTAAATCAAAATGCAGATTCGGGTCTTTCATGTCGGCATTGACCCTAAATAAACCGTTCGCAATATTCCCTTTAAGGGCTAAATTTTTGTAGGTATAATTATTGAAATCAGCTTTCACTAAAGTTCCGTCCAAACTTGCGTTGGCGGTTTTTGGGTCAAGCCCGATGCCTTTCACATTAGCTCTTAAAGTGATTTTACCTATCGAATCGTTTTTAATCAATTTTCCGACATTAAAATTATTGATATCAACCACGGCATTGTATTTTTCTCTGTTTTTGATGCGTTGGTCAAAACCAGCTTTTATTTTAGCCGAACCAAAACTACTTGCCAGCGCTAAATTTGTATTGAAATTATTGATTCCTCCTTTAAAAAAGCCTCTTGCTGCAAAGGTAGAAGGTAATTGAATGTTTGCAGGTAAGGTTCCTTTTGGGATAAAAGCATTAATATCTTTTGCGGTAGACTGGAAATTTTTGATGTTTAAATCGAAGTAGGCTTTTTCCACATCGGGCAAACCTTTAATGTTTCCACTTGCTGCAATTCTGGTGTTGCCTATGCCAGAAATCTCTAATTTAGGGATGCGTAAATCTTTTACTTTGCCAATTACTTTGCTGTTGATATTCATCACGGCATTGGGCATGGTGTTAAAAGGCGCAGTGGTAGAAAGCGTCGGCACTAATAATAAAATATCTTTAAAGCCCAATTTACTTCCGTTGATGTTTGCATCAATATATAATTCACCCGGGTTTTTCGTTAAAGATTCAATGGACGGATATTTCGCAATCACTTCATCTTTCAATAAAGTTTGTGGCGTTTTTAAATACAGGTTTTTAAGGAAAGCGTTTTTAGGACCATAGTAAAAATTGGTTTTCAATTCCTGTATGTTTAAACCACTTTTATCTTGCAAAGTGAAACTATTGATCTCTCCGGAGATCGTGTCTAAGCTGTAATAGAAATTGTCTGCATCAAGATTAATATTCTTTAAATCCAAGTGCATAAAATCCATTCCTTTTTTAGCTTTTGGCGCATTCATGTCATCAAAAGCAAAAGCAATATTTTTGAAATCCGCGTTTCTAAGATTGACTTTCCAGTTTGCGTTTTCTGCTGCTACGGATGTGTCTTGCAAAGTGGCATTTTTAACAGCTTGTTTTTCGACTTCGCTTAAAACCAAGTTTCCTTTAGTGTCAGAAAAATCAATCGATTTAATGTCAACCAGTTGTTTCTTTAAGTTGATTTCGTTAAAATCAATTAAAAGCCTACCAAGATTTAAGTTGGTGTTGAGGTTGGTTCCGGCATTATCATAGGCAATCACAATTTTAGATAAATCAACCTTATCCAAATCGAGTTTGATGTTGGGAGAGGAAGAAACAGAATCTGCAATGGCAACTGCACCTTCCGCAACTTTTTCTAAAGCGCCTTGTTTCAACGCTAAGTTTAAACCGTTTAACGTAATTTTAGAAATCTTAAAATCCATACTATCCAAATCGAATTTTTGGATGTTGGTGTCGAAATGATTCAGGTAAACATCTAAGTTGTTTTTGGTAATGGCATCATCAAACCGAACCCGAATTTTATCGAGGTTGATTTTATTGATTGAAAATTTCATTGCAGCTGAACTGTCAGTAGGCTGTTCTGGTTTTTTTTGATCGCTCATGAAAGCATCAATCATGTAATCAAAATTAAAAACCGAGTCTTGGTCTCTTTTAATATTTGTCACAATTCCCTCAAGATCTATCGAGTTTAACTCAATTTGATTGTCCAGTAATTTGAACAGTGAAATATCTACGGAAAGCTTGTCGCCAGCCAACAGGGTGTCTTTTTGTTGACTCTCAAAGTAAAAACCTTTTAAAACGATTTTTTTAGGTAAGCCAATTTCAATCTTCTCAATCTTTACAGGAGTTTTAAATTTGCCCTCTAAAAAGGTTACGGCTTTGTTTTTTAGAATGTTTTGTACAGCCGGTACTTGTATCAGTAACACAATCAATAAAAAAAGTCCAACGATGCATCCAACTATCCAGGCTAATATTTTTAAACTAAGTTTTAGGTATTTGTTCAACGATATATGCTTTACGCTGATAAATCAAAGGTTAAGCCAAAAGAAAGTATAGCGCAATGCTATAGTCAAATTACAATTATCTATTTGCAAGCTATTGGCATTGGTCTTATATTTGATTCAATCATATTAAAAATATAGACCATGGCATTAGAAATAACAGATGCTAACTTTGAGGAGTTAGTTTTAAAATCAGATAAACCCGTATTGGTAGATTTTTGGGCAGAGTGGTGCGGACCATGCCGTATGGTTGGACCCGTAGTTGAAGAATTAGCTAAAGAATATGATGGTAAAGCAATAATAGGAAAAGTCAATGTGGATCACAATCCAGATATTTCCGTAAAATTTGGGATCAGAAACATTCCTGCTTTGCTTTTCTTCAAAAACGGAGAAATTGTTGACAAGCAAATTGGTGCAGTACCTAAATCGGTTTTAGCTGGCAAACTGGACGCTCAATTAGTTTAAAACTTATAAATATTTTAAATGGTCTTCTTTTGTAAAAAGGAAGACCATTCTTTTTGTTTAAAATTTTAACACCTTTTAACGTTTAAATCTTTAAAAGCGTTAGGATACTTTTACTGAATCCCTATATTTGCGGATAAATCAAATTAAAAATGAATAAAATTATTTCGAAAATTGCTCAAGCTGGTGCAGGATTGGCGTTTATGGCGGTGGTAGTAGCTTGTAATAACACAGATTCAAAAACGGCAAATACTGCAAAGAAGTCAGATGCAAAAGAAAATACTAAAGTAACACATGAATTTGTTTATGTAAATTCCGACTCCTTATTGAGTAAATACGATTATTTTAAGGATATGAATGCCAAATTAGAAACTAA
>DASSWV010000169.1:0-2679 GCA_035704545.1 Pelobium sp. | reverse complement strand
TATGTCTCTGATTATAAAAAATTTAAAAACCAGCTAAAAGATCTGTTGATTTATCAAAAAGAGTACGACGCATTAAATAAGCAAATTTTAAACATCTCATCAAAACACGCCATCAATCTGGACAAAGAGATAATGCCTGTGTTAGGGAAAGAATTTGGTGTTTTTCAGCTTGCTTCCGGAGACAATATTGGCATCGTGAAAACAACAAACACCAACCGTTTATCCTTTATATTATCTACCATTAGCTCAGAGGTTTCTGATAATATCAGACACTTTGATGATTCTTTTATTTTGTACAATTACTTTGGCGACCCATTTAAGCAATTTAGACGACCTTACTATGCCACTATTGAGAACCATTTAATTGTTGCTAATAATACCACTGCTTTAAAAAGGTTTATAAGCAATTACAAATCACAGAATTTAATTGGCTTAACTGATAAAAACATCGATTTCCAACAATATCTTTCTAACCAAGGGAACATATTTTACTTTATCCACAACAGTAACTCAAAAGCAGTTGTACGATCGTTTTTAAGTAAACCTGCTTATAAAAATTTTAGGGATGATAATTTCAACTGGGAAGATATTTATGGATTTTCGATACAGTTTAGTGCGGATAAGGATAAATTTTTTACCAATTTATACATGAACCATACCCCAGAAAAAGACGAGCTTTTACCTGAAATTGATTTACAGCAATAAATTTTTATTTATCGTACAAAAATTAAAATCTTCGGATTTAATACGATAAATTTAGGGATGAAGAAAATAAGTGGTTTTATAATCGTTCTTTTTTTTCCTTCGCTCCTGTTTTCGCAAAGTATTTCTCTTAACCATAGCGGAACGCAGTACGATAGTTTTGAAAATCCTGTACAACAAGGTTTTCAAAAAGACCTCAGCAGAAAATATGCAGTAACCTTGTTTCCGCATTTAAATGGCTTTATCAGTTTTAAAGGCGATGGCGAAACAGCTTTCAAGAAACTGCTTTTTACCAGGTCATTCTCTGGCGCAACTATTGGAAATCTCGGAGAAGCAAAAACAAGCCAATTTAACTCAAACGCTAATATCTACTTAGCCAATTACCGCATTTTTTTAACCCGAAACTACAACAGAGAGTTAGGCTTTTCTTTACAATTGCGAGAAGAAGGCTTAGTTAACATTACCAATGAGACCATTGCAATATTGGATAGTTATCAAAATTTCTCGAACACCGTTTACGAGAATCCTTTTAACTCTAACGGTAAAAACCAGGCTTATTGGCAGTTGGGTGTAAGTTATCGGGAAAATTATGATGAAAGGTGGGCTTTTGGAGGAAAATTAAGCTTACTTAACGGACTAACTTATAACAAAGTTGACATTACTTCATCACAATTGACCGTCAATCCAAATTCCTCTTATAACACAAAGCTAACCGGGAGCTATAGCTCAAGCTTTGGGCTGGATAAATTAGACTTCAAAAAACTGATACCCAATTTAAAAAACATGGGTCTTGCATTAAGTCTCGCAAGCTCATATCAAGCTCCATCGGGTTATTACCTCACTTTAAACTTGAAAGACATGGGTTTTATACACTGGGGCAAAAACACTTCTAATTACAGCTTTAACAGCGATGTTACCGTCTTAAACCCAAATGAGCCTAATTCAAAGAACCAAGTGTTTGATCAAATAAAAGACGATGCACAGTCAATGGAAGTCAAAAAATCCTTCTACAGTAAAATCAACACCAAAATAGAATTTGCCGCATCTAAAGATTTTGGCTTTTACAAGCCCGTAATTGTAGCATCAAAAAGTGTATTTCATCCGCAAGGGCAGTTTGGCGTGATAAATAATCTCCGTAAAAATGCTTTTGTATTTAGCATAAATGCCATTTACGATCTGCAAACAAAGCTGAATCTAGGATCTCAGGTAATGGTAAAGTCGCCAAATATGGAGTTTTACATGGGGAGCGAGCAAATGCTTCCGTCTTACTATTTGGCTAAATCATTCCTCACAGAAAACGAAAATATTGGCAGAGGAAATCCAAGGGCAAGCTTTTACTTCGGCATTAATGTAAAGTTTGGGCCAAAGATGCAGGATATGGGAAATGCAGAATACATTCCGGGCTTAAACGACAAAGAAACCGGATACGTAGTAAGGTTAAGCAAAAAAGAACGGAAAAGACTCCAAAAACAAAATAAAAAGATCGACAAAAACCGCCGATCCAACGACAAAAGAAACAACCGCCGTTAATCTTTCTTTTTGCCTGCTATAAAATCTTTCAAGTAAAAAGGCTCAAAATAAGCCACATCTACAAAATCTTTATGGACAAATTTATCAAAAGCCGTTGCGGTTAGGTCTTTCGCCGAATTCTGATAATCGCCCATTACTCTTGCATTGAGATGAGAACCTAGCTCATCTTCGCACTTTGCAGCGCCATCCCCAAAAAAGTACACCATATGCTTGTCGAGAACTTCTTTAAAACTTGTGCCGTCTATAATTTTAGCTTCCGTCGGTGCTACAGCTTTTAGCTCATCGTTAAAAACACTGCAATACACCTCCATCCTTCGGGCATCAATCATAGGACAAAACAAGGTGTTCGGTTGTACCGAAAAACACTTGCTTTTAAACCCACTTGCCATAGCCTCTAAGGTATTTATTGCTATCAACGGAATATCTAGAGCGTAGCATAAGCCTTTA
>DASSWV010000126.1:0-2898 GCA_035704545.1 Pelobium sp. | reverse complement strand
GATTCGGAAGGAAAAACATTACTGGTTGCTTGTATCGCTTATTCTTACGTGGTTATTAGTAAAAAAGTATTGTTAATTGACGGTAATTTTGACCATCCAAGTATCACGGAAAACTCAAATTCCACCTTTTATATCGAAGATTATTTGAAGAGCGGCAATTTAGGATCGTCTGAGTTTAGCGCAGGAATTATGGTAATGGGCAACCGGGGCGAAGATAAATCTTTGTTTGAGATTGCCGATGAAGAAACTGTAAAACAAAGGTTTGATCAGCTTAGAAACGAATTTGATATTATATTGATTGAAACTCCTTCTTTAGAAACTTTAGGAAAAGCCAAAGAATGGAACTTAGTTGCTGATAAGGTAATGGGTGTTTTTGAAGCAAACCAAAGCTTAACTGCCAGTAAGAACCAACATGTTAATTATTTAAAAGGGCTAAACGGACAGTTTATTGGATGGGTAATAAATAAAGTATCTGTTGATACCGGGAACAAATTATCTGGTAACTTTAACGCAAACTTACTAGAGTAAAATGCTGGAAGCCATACATATTGCCTGGATTATATTGCAAATTGTAATTGGCTTTCACTTGTTTTTTCCATTAGTTTTACTTTTACTGAGTAAGTTGAAGTTAGATAAAAAACAAATGTTTGACGACGATAAACAGCAACTTGATTTTGCAGTGATCATTACTGCGTACGAGGAAACTGTTAATTTACCAAATGTTGTCAACGCAGTTTTAAGTCAGCCGTATAAAAATTTTACAATTTATTTAGTGGCTGATAAATGTGACACTAGCAATTTGTTTTTTGCTGATGAACGAGTAAATGTTTTGTCACCACCTCATGTAATTGGAAGCAATACTGGCTCTCATGCCTACGCTGTTGAACATTTCAAAAAAAAGCATGATGTAATTACCATTATCGATAGCGATAACATTATTGATCCCAATTATTTTGTGGCGCTTAAAAAATCGTTTGATACAGGTTTTAAAGCTGTTCAAGGTTTAAGAGCCGCCAAAAATTTAGATACAGATTATGCTTGTTTAGATGCGGCAAGAGATATTTATTATCATTTTTACGATGGCGAAGTTTTGTTTAAATCGGGGTCATCAGCAACTTTAGCTGGCTCGGCAATGGCGTTTGAAACCAGTATTTATTTAGATTTCTTAAAAAACTGTAAAGTAAGCGGTGCAGGTTTTGATAAAGTTTTGCAACACCATATTGTTAAACAGGATATACAAATCGCTTTTAATAAACAGGCCATTCTTTTTGATCAAAAAACAACACACGCAGATCAACTGGTAAAACAGCGTTCACGTTGGATAAACACCTGGTTTAAATATTTTAGCTATGGCTTTGCCCTTATCGCAAAAGGCTTTAAAAACAGTTCGGCCAATCAGCTTATTTTTGGAGTGGTACTTTTAAGGCCTCCCCTATTCATTTTTCTGATTTTATCTGTATTTGCAACCATTATAAATTTGGCTTTAGGTCTTAATTATTGGATTTGGATATTAGGTTTTGCAAGTTTTATTGCCGGTTTTTTCATCTCGTTAAAGGCTTCAAAAACTGATAAAAGAATTTACGCATCGTTGGTTAACATCCCAAAATTTGTTTTTTTTCAGATCTTATCTTTAACTAAGGTTAGGGTTGCCAATAAAATTTCGGTAGCTACAAAACACAATAAACCAAGTTTATGAGAACTAATCCCGACATAAAAGCTATCAAGAAAAAAGCATCTTATTTCATGCTTTTCAAAAAGTGGCTGGCTATTATCATCTGCTTTGTAACGGTTTATTATTTCTTATTTCTAATAGTGCTTTTTTAATGGAAAACATTGACATACAATCCGAAGGAAGCGGAAAATCAAATTATATCATCTTAATTGTGCTACTTGTTATGTCGGTAGCAACTGCGGCAATATTTACGTTTTTTGGCTCTCGCATTGGTGTGTTTCCGCTTTTGGCAACGTTTGCTTTGATGTTTGCCTATATCGTAATTAAAGAGCCGAAATTTGCTGTAATATCTATTATGTTATTGGCATATTTTATTATGTATCTGATTGTTGCAATCAACACCACCTTTCCGTTGGGGACAGTGATGGATGGGATGCTTGCCATAATGATACTTGGCTTTTTTATCAAACAAAAATATAATAGAAACTACTGGATACTTAAAAACCCTATCTCCTACATCATCGCAATATGGGTAATATATAATGTTTTACAGTTTTTTAACCCTGTTGCCGCATCAAAATTAGCGTGGGTTTACACCATCAGAAACGTGGCTGCGGTAATGCTTTCCTATTATATATTTACGTACTACATAGATTCGAGAAAGTTTTTGCGAACGGTAATTGCATTATGGTTAGGCCTGTCTTTTATTGCTGCACTTTATGCAATTAAACAAGAGTATTTTGGTTTCTTCGCTTTTGAAGAACGCAACCATTACGACCCGCAAATCATTGGTTTAATGTTTATTGATGGACACTGGAGAAAAAGCTCGATTTTCTCGGATCCGGTTACATTCTCATTTAACATGGCCGCAGCTTCAATATTATGCTTAGGCCTACTAACAGGTCCTTTTAAAAAAAAATACAAGCTAATGTTTTTTGCACTGGGTTGCTTATTTACAATAGTGATGACTTACTCTGCAACCAGGGCAGCTTACGTTTTAATTCCGGCGGCATTTTTATTGTTGTTTGTTTTAAAATTCAACCGTTACGCAGTTGCATTATCCTTGCCTTTGTTGTTTGCATTTTTAATTTTAATTAGGGTCCCAACTAGCAACACCACATTAGCAAGGTTTCAGTCTGCCTTTAAACCCAATCAAGATGCATCTTATAATGTGCGAAAAACAAACCAGAAAAGGGTACAGCCTTTTATCCAAAGCCATCCCTTTG
>DASSWV010000514.1:0-3678 GCA_035704545.1 Pelobium sp. | reverse complement strand
ATATAATTTCATATATCGTTATAGCTTAAATTACAGTTTTACCTGTCAATTTGGCGTTTCATCATAAAAAAAATACATGAGCAATTTTGATCAGTTCGATTTTAACCAAGCATTACCTATCATAAATGAAGATACCGAGTTTTTTCCGTTGATGTCTCCAGAAGACGAGGAAGAAATGAACAATGAGCAAACACCAGATATCTTATCCATTTTACCATTAAGAAATACGGTACTGTTTCCAGGGGTAGTAATTCCGATAACTGTAGGGAGAGATAAATCAATTAAACTAATAAAAGACGCATACAAAGGAGACAGGGTTATTGGTGTTGTTGCGCAAAAAGATGTAAACGTTGAGGATCCTACCTTTGAGGAGTTAAACAAAATTGGAACTGTAGCTATTATTGTAAAAATGTTACAAATGCCAGACGGCAATACCACCGTAATTATACAGGGTAAAAACAGGTTTAAACTTGGAGAACAAACTCAAACAGAACCTTACTTAAAGGCAACAGTAGAGAAATTTGAAGAAATTCGCCCTAAAGTTGACAAAGAGTTTAGAGCAATGGTAGCATCTGTTAAAGAGCTTGCCATGCAGATTATTCAATTTTCGCCAAACATTCCGTCAGAGGCTGCTATGGCGATAAAAAACATTGACAGCATACCTTTTCTGATCAACTTCATATCTTCAAACATGAACGCCACTGTTGCTGATAAGCAATTGATGCTTGAAGTTGCGAACCTACGAGAAAGAGCCACCATGGTATTGGGCCATTTAAGCATGGAGTTACAAATGCTCGAGCTAAAAAACCAGATTCAAAGCAGAGTAAAAGTTGATTTGGATAAGCAACAACGCGATTATTTTTTGAATCAGCAATTAAAAACCATTCAGGAAGAACTGGGAGGCAACTCTCCGGATATGGAGATTGAAGATCTAAGAGACAAAGCAAAAAAGAAAAAATGGAGCAAAGAAACCACCACTCATTTTAATAAAGAGTTAGATAAATTAGCCAGAATGAATCCGGCTGCAGCCGATTACTCTGTACAAATAAACTACTTAGAAGTACTGTTAGACTTACCTTGGGGAACTTTTACCAAAGATAATTTTGATTTAAAAAGGGCACAAAAAGTATTGGATAGAGACCATTACGGCTTAGATAAAGTGAAGAAACGTATTATCGAGTATTTAGCTGTTTTAAAGTTAAAGCACAATATGAAAGCGCCAATTTTATGTTTGGTTGGCCCTCCGGGTGTTGGAAAAACATCCTTAGGGAAATCTATTGCAAAAGCTTTAGGACGTAAATATGTGCGTATGGCTTTAGGTGGCATAAGAGACGAAGCTGAGATTCGCGGCCACCGCAAAACTTATATTGGTGCAATGCCGGGTCGTGTAATTCAGTCGTTGAAAAAAGCCGGTTCATCAAACCCTGTATTTGTTTTAGACGAGATTGATAAAGTAGGGAACGATTTTAGAGGAGATCCTTCCTCTGCCCTTTTGGAGGTCTTAGATCCGGAGCAAAACAATGCTTTTGTAGATAACTTTGTAGAATTGGATTACGACCTTTCTAGCGTGATGTTTATAGCGACTGCGAACTCTTTAAACAACATTCAGCCTGCATTGTTGGATAGGATGGAAATTATCGAAGTGAACGGTTACACCATTGAGGAAAAGGTGGAAATCGCAAAAAAGCACTTGTTACCCAAACAAAAAGAAGCCCACGGCTTAAAAGCTAAGGATGTTTCGCTAAAGCCAGCATTTATTGAGAAAATCATCGAAGATTATACTCGCGAATCTGGTGTGCGTAGTTTGGAGAAAACTTTGGGTTCCGTGGTACGAAGTGCTGCAACCAAAATTGCAATGGAGGAGGAATACAATACCAACTTTACTTACGAAGATGTCATAAAAGCCTTAGGTGCACCCTATTTTGATAAAGATGCTTACGAAAACAACCATGTAGCCGGCGTAGTTACTGGCTTAGCATGGACTTCTGTTGGTGGCGATATTTTATTTATTGAAGCAAGTTTAAGTCCTGGAAAAGGAAAAATGACCTTAACCGGAAACTTGGGTGATGTGATGAAAGAATCCGCAGTAATTGCTTTGGCTTACATTAGGGCACATGCCGAGGACTTGGGTATTGATTTCCGTGTTTTTGAACAGTGGGATTTACATATCCACGTACCAGCAGGTGCAACTCCAAAAGATGGCCCTTCGGCGGGTATCACTATGCTTACCGCATTAACATCGGCGTTTACGCAAAAGCAAGTTAAACAAAACTTAGCCATGACTGGCGAGATTACCTTAAGAGGAAAAGTTTTGCCCGTAGGCGGAATTAAAGAGAAAATATTAGCCGCTAAAAGAGCAAATATTAAAGATGTGATCCTGTGCAAATCAAACCAAAAAGATATTTTGGAGATTAAAGCGGATTATATAAAAGATATGAATTTTCATTACGTAACGGATATGTTAGATGTAGTAAAACTAGCTTTAATGCCAAATAAAGTTAAAAATGCTTTAAATATTGTTTACCGAGAAGACAAAAAAACGGAAACGGTTAGCTAATAAAAATCATTCTAAATTTATTATTGTATTTTTAAAGCCGAATATCTTCGGCTTTTTTTATGCGCTTTACCTTCATTTTATTTGCCCTAATTTCTCTTGTTTTCCAAAGCTTTGCTCAAAATAAATTTTATAAAAACGAGCTAGGGTTTCGTTCAGATAATGATGCTTATTTAGCCACAAAACAAGACAGGTATTATACAAACGGACTTTTTATCCAATTTAAAAGCGCTACTAAAAACAAAAGAGACAGCACTGTAAAAAAAATATGGAGTATAAATTTAGGTCAGGAATTGTATAACGCAAGATCTGGTCAGATAAAAAATATTGAAAATGTAGATCGCCCGTTTGCGGGTTATTTGTACGGTGGAGGAAGCTTACAATGGCTAAAACCGAATGAAAATGTTTTAAAGTTAGAGCTCCAAGTTGGCACAATTGGTCCATCTGCCTTAGGCAAGCAAAGCCAAACAATTTTGCATAACGCTGTAGGGTTTTATGAGATTTCTGGCTGGCAATATCAGGTTAACGATGAAATTGGCGTCAACTTAAAAGCGAATCTTCAATATTTATTATTTAGAAATGAGCGTAAAAATTTAGATTTCTCTTTGCCAATTACTGCCAGCTTAGGAAACACCTTTACGGGTTTGGAAACAGGAATTTTGTTTAGAACAGGAAATATTAATCCATTTTACCACTCCGTTGCAACACACAGCCAAGTTTCTGCCAAATTTGAAAAAGATTTAAAAGAGCAAGAATTTTACTTCTTTTTAAAACCTTCATTAACTTATGTTGCATATAATGCCACCATCCAAGGCGGTATGTTTGTTAAGGATAAAGGACCGGTGACTTTCGATGCAAATCCTTTTGTATTGGCACAGCAAATTGGAGCAACATACGCCGATAACAGATGGACTTTCGGTTTTTCTGTTGTTTTCAAAAGCAAGCAGCTAAAGGAAGCGGTTAAATCCGAGCAGTATGCTTCTGCACAAATCTACTACCGGTTTTAAAAGTCGAGCCCTTTTGACCTGTTGATTTTTTTGATAGCTTGCTTTCTTTTGGTATCCAAACGTTTTTGAACTGATGCAAAACTAGGTTTAGATTTTTTACGAACTTTTTCAACCATC
>DASSWV010000476.1:0-2767 GCA_035704545.1 Pelobium sp. | reverse complement strand
GAAGCGCCAAAACTTGAAACCTGGCTAAAAAACAGTTTCAACGGCAAAATGGATTATATGAACAACCATTTTGACAAACGTTTGGATCCACGGTTATTGGTTGATGATGCTAAAAGCGTGATTTCTGTAAGCCTTAATTACTTTACAAATGATCTACAAGAGGACGCGACAGCTCCAAAGCTGTCGAAATATGCTTACGGAACTGATTATCATTTTGTATTTAAGGATAAACTAAAGACGTTAATGCAGTTTATTGAGGCAGAAATTGGCGAAGTAAACGGAAGAGCTTTTGTGGATTCGGCACCTGTACTAGATAAAGCTTGGGCGCAAAAAGCAGGTTTGGGCTGGCGAGGAAAACATACGAACTTAATTTCTAAAGAAACCGGTTCTTTCTTCTTTTTAGGAGAGCTGATAATTGATTTAGATTTGCAAGAAGACACACCGTTTATAAACGACCATTGTGGAACTTGCACCAAATGTATTGATGCCTGCCCAACGGAAGCTATTGTGGGTCCTTACTTAGTTGATGGCAGTAAGTGTATTTCATACTTAACTATCGAATTAAAGGAACAGCTACCAATAGAGTTTAAAGGTAAAATGGATAATTGGATGTTCGGTTGTGATGTTTGCCAAGATGTTTGCCCTTGGAACCGGTTTGCTGTCCCTCATCAAGAACCCGCATTTCAACCTCACCCAAATTTATTGCATCTAAAAAAACAGGACTGGGAAGAGATTACTATCGAGGTTTTCCAGAAAGTATTTAAAAAATCTCCCGTTAAACGCACAAAGTTTGAAGGATTGAAAAGGAATATTGATTTCTTAAAGATTCAGGACACAAGAATCAAGAGCCAAGACTGACTTTCTACCGCTCTTGCAATTCCTAACTAACTAACTAACTAACTAACCACCTACCTAATACTGCTCCTTCTCATTCGGGAAATTGCCGATTTTTACATCTTTAATATAAGATTGGACTGCACCGTTAATTTGGCTGTACATATCTAAATACTGGCGTAAAAACCTAGGCGAAAAACCTTTTGTTAAACCAATCATATCATTTACTACCAAAACTTGTCCGTCGCAATACTGCCCTGCGCCTATTCCAATAGTTGGAATCACTACACTTTTTGTGACTTCTTGAGCCAGTTTCGCCGGTATCTTTTCCAGTACAATCGAAAAACAGCCAGCTTCCTGAATTCGCAACATATCTTTTTTTAATTTATCAGCTTCAGCTTCCTCTTTTGCTCTGACCGTATAAGTCCCAAATTTATAGATAGATTGAGGGGTTAAACCTAAATGTCCCATTACTGGAATACCCGCCGCTACAATTCGTTCGATAGATTCAGCCACTTCTCCTCCACCTTCTAGTTTCACAGCATGCGCCCCAGATTCTTTCATTCTCCGGATAGCAGAGTTTAAAGCTTCTTTAGAATTTCCCTGATACGACCCAAAAGGCAAATCAACTACTACGAGTGCCCTTTTTGTCCCTCTAATTACAGATGAGGCATGATAAATCATCTGATCTAAAGTAATTGGAAGCGTAGTTTCATGCCCTGCCATTACCATAGACGCAGAATCACCCACCAGAATAACATCTATCCCCCCCTCATCAACCACAGCAGCCATAGAGTAATCATAAGCGGTAAGCATCGCGATTTTTTCGCCACGATTCTTCATTTCCTGCAAACTGTGCGTGGTAATCCGTTTAAGCTCTTTGTGTACTGACATGCCTTTTAAGGTTTTAGATTTGTAATATTATAAACAAAGTTAGAAAATGATTGGGCTTAAATTTAAAAAAAGCAAAATGTGTTAATTATTTCCATAAAAAAACCATAAATTTGCACCCCGAGATGAACAATAAGAATTTCTTATTTCCTACACCTACATCCACGGAAGCAATTTCCTTATTTTCTTCGTTTTGCATACTAATCGTAAAAAAACACATTTATAAATGAGCGCATACTACACCAAATTACCGGCAGTACTTCTTTTAGCAGACGGAACAGTTTACCACGGAAAAGCAGCCGGAAAAATTGGAACCACTACTGGCGAAATTTGTTTCAATACCGGAATGACTGGCTATCAGGAGGTTTTTACCGACCCATCTTATTTCGGACAGATCATGGTGACTACCAATGCCCACATTGGCAACTATGGTATTGCTAATGAAGAAGCCGAATCGGGCGACATTAAAATTGCTGGTTTGGTTTGTAAAAACTTCAACATCCCTTTCAGCAGAAAGCAGGCAGACCAATCTATCCAGGATTATTTTCAGGATGAAAATTTGGTAGGAATCTCTGATGTGGATACGCGGGAATTAGTGCGACATATTAGAGCTAAAGGTGCGATGAACGCAATTATTTCTTCGGAGATATTGGACATTGAAGAGTTGAAAGCGAAACTTGCCGAAGTACCTTCAATGGATGGTTTAGAGCTTTCTTCACAGGTAAGCACAAAAGAACCTTATTTTATTGGTGACGAAAACTCAAGCGTAAAAGTTGCGGTTTTAGATTTAGGAGTTAAGAAAAACATCTTAAGAAATTTTTCTGAAAGAGGTGTTTATGCAAAGGTTTTCCCTGCAAAAACTACGTTTTCTGAGATGGAAAAATGGTCGCCAAACGGCTATTTTGTTTCTAATGGTCCTGGAGATCCTGCTGCAATGCCTTACGCATTAGATACAGTAAAAGAAATCTTAACATCAGAAAAGCCAATGTTTGGAATTTGCTTAGGACATCAGTTGTTAGCTTTAGCAAATGGAATTGGCACT
>DASSWV010000436.1:0-8210 GCA_035704545.1 Pelobium sp. | reverse complement strand
GAAGCCAAAGGCCAAGCTTCTTCAACTACTACCAATCTATTGGTCTTTTTAACAGAAGTTAAAATAGTTTCAAAATCAATTGGTCTAACCGTTCTCAAATCAATCACTTCGGCATTAATACCTTCTTTTTCTAGCTCCTCAAGTGCAGGTGCAATTACTCTCGACATCATTTTACCGAAAGAAACAATGGTTACATCGGTACCTTCTTTGGTTACTTTTGCTTTTCCTATTTCAATGGTATATTCTTCTTCGGGCACTTCGCCTTTATCGCCGTACATCAATTCAGATTCCATAAAAATAACTGGGTCGTTGTCTAAAATAGAAGCTTTCAACAATCCTTTTGCATCATAAGGGTTTGATGGAATTACCACTTTTAAGCCTGGGCAATTTGCAAACCAGTTCTCAAAATTTTGCGAGTGTTGCGCACCTAGCTGTCCGGCGTTTCCGGTTGGGCCTCTAAATACAATTGGGCAATTAAACTGTCCGCCAGACATAGAAAGAACTTTTGCGGCGGCGTTAATGATCTGATCAATAGCAACTAAAGAGAAATTGAAAGTCATAAATTCAACAATCGGGCGTAAGCCGTTCATTGCAGAACCAATAGCAATACCAGCGAAACCAAGCTCGGCGATAGGTGTGTCAATTATACGCTTTGGACCAAATTCGTCCAGCATTCCTTGGCTAACTTTATACGCCCCGTTATATTCGGCAACTTCCTCACCCATTAGGTAAATCTTATCGTCTTTGCGCATTTCTTCATTCATTGCTTCGCGAAGTGCCTCTCTGTATTGTATTTCTCTCATTATGATGTCTGTATTTCTTATATTACGGATTGCAAATATAAGGAATGTTGCTATAAAAACAATGTAGAAATGTATTTGCTTTTAAAGAATAAAAGCAAAAAACGCAAATCATAAAACTTGCCGGCTATTTGTAAATTAAGGAGCTTATTTTTTGGGATTTTTGTTTAACGGGCTCAAGCAAAAGAATTTTCTAGTAAAATCTGCCTATCAGCAATTAATCATTGTGAATTCGAGCTTCTCTTAAGCTATTATTAAAAGAAAATTAATTAAAAATTCATGTTTTTGCATTACTCTAGATGATCTGGTTTTTGAAAACACGGGTGCTTTATATCAAATAACCTAAACTTCTTTATTTTTCATCAAGTGGTGGCAAATCGTTGTTGTTGATAAATCCATCAAATTTGGATTTTCGCTGGGCCGAATTTTTAGTAGATCCATCAGCGTCCAAACCTAGATTCAGCTTTTTAGTTTCTTCAACTTGCTCGTTAATAAGCTGTTTAGCTTTTTCAATGTCTTTTTGATCGTTATTAGTTTCCATAAATTTTATTGATTACAATAACAAAATACAAACCAATTAAATGCCAAGCAGTCTAAAGCGTGAAGAACTTAAAATAAGCATTCGCTTGCTGTCCCCATTGTTTAAACGCTTTTTGCAGGGTTTCTTTTAAGGTTTTTTGGTTAACAGATTTCCCTTTTTCTGGTGCCTGTAAACTTTTTGGGTCAACAGTTTGATCAGTTACTTTGGTGGCAAACCAGCTAATATGGTCATGTGGCAACGCTACGCCTAAAATCATTCCGGGTAAGCCCGTGAAAGATTCTGGGCCACTTGATACGGCTATTTGATCGCTGTAAAAAGCAACCACATAAATAGAATCCATCACAATAGCATTCGCCCTACGGCAATGATAGCCCGCAATAGTTCTAGTTTCATCGGTGATCTTCCACTTAATATAGCGAGTACTATCTTTCAGCAGAAAAACTTCTTCAAATACCGTTTTTTGAATGGTACTGTTTCCCGAAGCGAAATTATGGTGCACCACATTGATTTGAGCAACCCCAGGCATCATCGTTATTCTGGTTTGTGCTGGGTTTCCATCTTCTTCTGCAGCTTTAAAAAGTGATTGTTCTTTAGAAAACGTAAGCGTACTTTTTGTGGTCACAAATTGAGGTTGGGAGGTTTTATATTGCTCATAATACTTTTGCATATACACCTCGTTATCCTTATTAATTGAGCTTTTTATTAGCGCAAATACATTTGCCTTTTTTTCATACTCAATTTCACCTTGCTGTACAAACTTTTGCTGTTGTGCAACAACTGGGGAGTAAAATAATAAACCGTAAATAACAGCGCTTAAAACAAACTTTATCATGGCTTTTGGGGTGTTATATTTCCGCCCATTTTGTTGAAATCCCAAGAGAGGGATAAAAGGAAATATCTTTTAATGGTGGTAAAACTGTTTTGATTAATGATGTTTCCATAAGCCGAGCGTCTAAAACCTTGATTTTGGTTGAGTAGGTCGTTACCGGTTAAGGAAAGTGCTAAATTATCATTTTTTAAGAATTTTTTTCTGATGGTTGAGTTGAGTAAAAAACGTTGAAAATCTTCGTTAAAACTTACCGTTTTTTGCTGAAAAACATACTCTCCATCTAAAGAGATTTCAAATTTGTGAGGAAGATAAACCGTAGCCTCACCTCGTCCATTAAAATTCCATCCGTTATTGTTCAGTTGTTTTTGCAAAGACGACTGGCTGGTATTGTATGAAGGCCCTAGATTTACCCATACTTGATATTTCTTTGCCTCATATTTATTAATGGTTAAGCTTAATCCAAGATTGTTTGATGTTGTTTGGTTCAGTTCGTTGTTGATATAATTATAATAGGTATTGCCACTTCCGTTGAGATTAAGTCCGAAATTCAAATTTCCTAAATCTTCAAATTTTTTGGAGAAACCGCCGTAAAAATTAAAGTTGGAGGGAGTTTTACCTGTAAGATTTATAGATTTAAAAGTACTTACACCTACCGAGTCTGTTAAACGGCTATCCACAATTGCGTTTGTGGTGAAATTGAAAGTTCCTGACATATAAAAATACTGACCGCTCAATATTTTATAGGTGTTATATCTCAAATTTAAACGGTTATTGAACGATGGTTTTAATTCTGTGTTTCCCAGGTAAATATTTAAAGGATCTGTGTTAACCCTTACGGGCTGTATTTGATTAATGCCGGGCTGCTGGTTATTTCCGTTATAGTTGAAACTCAAAGATTTTTGTTGTGAAAATTTATATTGATAATTGAGCTGCGGATTAAAATTGAAAAAATCTCTTTTATATTTTAAAGAATTATACAAGTCGATTTGGTTGAAATTTACATAGGCTACTTTGCTTCCGAAATTTAAAATAGTTTTTTCCTTTTTATAGTTGAAAATTGCGCCGCTTTGATGCGATAGCTGATTAAGCTCAAAATTATTGCTGAAAACTTCATCGAAATCGTTGTAAACTCCGGGAGCGGTTTGGTTAAAGGAGCGCAGGTCCGACGACCCATTATTTAACCCCAATGCATAATTAAAAACTAGCGATAGCGACTTGCTCAATGGCTCTGTATAGGCAATGTTAGTGTTCAACACTTTGCCCATACTATTGTTTAGCTTTTGCTGATCTACGTTTATGGTGCTGTCTATTACCGCACTGCCATCAGGGTTGCTTATGGGGTTGTAGAACTGGTTTGACGAATTTAAAAAACCGACTGTGTTTTCCTTGTTGTAAGAGCCTGTGAAGTTAATAGATAGCGTACGTCTTGCTTTTTTAAGTTTTTTGCTCCAAAAAATGTTTGTATAAAAGTTTTGTTGGTCGCCATCGTCGTTTAACAACCGTGTACCAGTATTTCTTAGTGTTCCATTTCCATTTGAAGTGGAATTGATATAATCATTGTTTGATGCAGATTTTTTCACTGTTCCGTTGATGATTACTTTTAAATCAGATGTTGAGTCTAATTTTATTTTGTAAGTGGCGTCCAATCTCTGCCGCGACAGGTAATTCCGGAAATCTTGATCGCTAACAGTGTTTAAAACACCACTTGGAAGGTTGTTTTGGCTCAAATTGTTTTTTTCTCCGTTAATATCAATGGACCCAATTTTATAATTAAGGTTAATGGATTCTTTTTTTTCGTTCCATTTGGTCTCGTAATGGACTGCTCCGGTCTGTGTTTCGGGGAAACCCTCGCCATTGTATCTAATGTCGTCTCTATTTCCGTAGAAAACAGAATATCCATCATCATTAACTTCCATATTACCAAAGCCAAATTTTTGTTCGTCTTGCCAGTTTAACCCTGTTTTGCCGGTATTGCTACTGATGCCATAAAGTGCAAGTTTTTGTTTTGCATCAAAAGCATTGAAAGTAACTTGGCCCGAGTTATAATCGTTAGCTGCACCACCAGCTTCAACTTTTCCAAAGTATCCTTTTTTCTTGTCTTCTTTAAGTTTGATGTTGAGTGTTTTGTCTTTTACACCGTCATCAATTCCAGTAAAATCTGCTTGGTCGCTTTTTTTATCGTACAGTTGAACTTTGTCCACCATATCTGCCCTCAGGTTTTTTGTTACAAGCGTGGGGTCATCGCCAAAAAATTCTTCGCCATCAACCAGTACCTTGGTTACGGTTTGTCCTTGTGCAGTTATTTTTCCGTCCTTATCCACTTGTATTCCGGGGAATTGTTTGATGAGGTCTTCAACTTTAGCATTGGGCTGAATTACATAGGCTGCAGCATTAAATTCAGTGGTATCGCCTTTTATTTTTATCCCAGCCACGGTGCCTTTCACTACAACTTCGGCAAGTAACCTGGCTTTTAATTGCATATCAATACCTCCAAAATTTTTAGAAGGGGAGCCTGCATCCAATTTAAAATGTTCCACATAATCGGCATAACCCGGATAGGTAACCAACAAAATCAACTTGTCCAATGGCAGTTTATCAATCAAGAATTGCCCTTTGGCATCAGCTCTGGTAAACTTAATAAGTGTAGAATCTTTGGCGTTTAAAACACTAATACTTGTATTCGGAAGCGTCATTACTGCGATGGAATCTACTGAGAAGCCTTTAATATTGCCACTTTGTTGACCAAAGCTGGTTTCTGATAAAAAAAGCACCACTGTTATTAACAGAAGTTTGAAGTAGTTTTTTGTCATGAAAATTAATAAGTAGAAGATGAGGCTTTCATAGTATTACTTAAGCTAAATCAAATTTAGAAAAAAAATTAACTGCTGTATATTTTTCTAAAAGATTTAACAAAAATTAAATATAGCTTCGGGTTTTAAAAATAATTGAGCGTTAAACGATGTTGATAAACGTGAATCTGGCGCAATTTAAACTTAGGAGCGCTGTTGCTGAGAGGATAATTGTATGAGGAATAATTTTTTATAAGAAGATAGAATCGCTTTAGAATAAAACCAGCACTTCCGTATTGGAAGTGCTGGTTTCTTGATAGTTAAGAAAGTCTTTTAACATTTAAAACTTCAACTTCACGTTGTGTACCATCAAGTTCCCAATTAATTAAATCCCCTTCTTTACACCCTACTAATGCCAATCCAATTTTACTTAGGATTGATGTGGTGTTGTTTTTTCTTCGGGCTTTATCAGGGCCTACGAGAACGTAAGTTTTCTCTTCGCTGGTGTTGAGGTTTTTGATTGTTACACTGGTATCAACGGTGATAACATCCTGAGGAAGATCTTTCCTTAACACCTGTTTAGCGTTTTTTAATTGCAATGTTAATATAGCTTCTTCCTGAGGGGTGACTTTTCTTCTTCTGATGTGATCTTTGATCAAGTCGTAAAGCCCAGTTGTTAATATGATGTTTTTTGGATTTGATGCTATTATATTTTCTGACATTTTGTTTTGATTATTTGGTCGGTACTCTCGAAATTTCATGTTGTATCCCAAATCAATAGGCGAATCTATATAAGAACATCCCTATTGAATATAGAAAAATATTTAACCGACTGGTTAACTGATATTAATTTAAATTTGGGTAGTTTACCCTGCCTTGGGATTTAGCAGGGGTTAATGTATAAAGGCTTTGTTACTATTTAAAAAAGAGCGATCAAGAACATAAGCGGATAAACACTTGAAGTTTAAGCAACACCTATCTTTATATAAAAAAGCTGATAAGTTCATGTCTGATTATCTTTTTTTTGCTATAATAGGCAATTTAAGCTGAGGTTTAAAACTAAAAACATAATTTGACCCTGAAAAGTTAAACCTACAGATCTCAGAGGCTATTGTGCAAATTTTAACTATGAGCCTTGGTGGTAAAATTAAAAAAAGTTAATCTTAGGATATATTCCTTATGTAAATAGATGCCATTTTTATGTAAAGCAAAACCTTATCATCCTAACTTTTCTTCGCTAAATCTACCTCATTCTTGTCAGAAAGCAAGTGATAACATCATTCAAAACAAACTTTTCCCGAAGAAATAAATGGCTTTACAGAAAAAAATGGATGGAATTTGATAAAAGAAAAATAATATGTTTTTTGGCTGAAGCCAAACTGGAATGGATTCGGTAAAAGAGATCAACCCAGTATGTTTTAACTGATTGCCGAAATCAACGAGCTCCATTCCTGTAGTTTTAACTGACTGCAAATAACATTCTTCCTTGCATAGCCAATTCTTTTGCTTTTCAGTAAAAAACCGAAGCGATATAAAAGTATGAAAGGCAACGTTTAACACCCAAAGCACAGAGAATCATTAAAATCATGGCAAAGATTTAGCTTGTCAATTTTTTTATAATGAAATAATTTATGGAAACAGAAAAAGACAACAAAATCAATATTGCTGGAATGGGCGCCATTATATATGAAAAAGGTGTGTTTTTTAGAGTTTGGGCACCTCATGCAAAGCAAGTTTTTATAATGGGCGATTTTAATAATTGGACACCTGATGAACTAGAATTAGCACACGAGGAGAATGGATATTTTGCAGGAAACGCCGAAACTGCGAAAAAAGGAAGCCAATATAAGTTTGTGATCATTACCCAAAATGATGAGCAATTGCCTAAAAATGACCCTTATGCAAAGGAAATGACCAACTCAAACGGCAATTCTGTAGTTTATGATCAGCATGGTTTTGACTGGGAGGGCGACGAATCTTTTATGCCTTATTGGAACGAGGCAGTGATTTACGAGCTTCATCTGGGCACCTTCAACGTAAAAGAAGAAAACAAGCCAGGCGATTTTTACACTTTGAAAGAAAAAATCCCTTACTTAAAAGATTTGGGCATTAATGTGATAGAGATCATGCCTCCCTACGAATTTCCGGGCGCTTATTCTTGGGGTTATAATCCGGCTTATCCTTTTGCAATTGAGTCTGATTACGGCGGGCCGGATGCCTTGAAAGAATTGGTAAAGGAAGCGCACAAAAATGGCATTGCAGTAGTTTTGGATGCAGTTTATAACCATTTTGGTCCATCGGATATTGATTTATGGCAATTTGATGGTTGGAGCGAGAATGATAAGGGCGGAATTTATTTTTACAACGATTGGAAATCTGCGACGCCTTGGGGCGATACACGTCCGGATTATGGACGTTTAGAAGTTAGAAATTATATAAAAGACAACGCCCGAATGTGGCTTACTGATTTCCATATCGATGGTTTGCGTGTGGATAGCACTTACTATATGCGCCATGTTGAAGAAGGGCAGGATATGGAACAGGGGATTTTTGAGGCAATAAGTCTGTTGCAGGAATTAAATGCAGAGGTACAAGAAAAATACCCACAAAAGATGATGATTGCAGAGGACTTGCACAATTTGGAAGTTATAACAAATCCGCTGGAGAGTGGAGGTGTAGGTTTCAGCAGTCAGTGGGACTCAGTTTTTGTACACACCATCAGAGATGTCTTGATTACGCAGGAAGATGAAAACCGTGATATGGAAAAAGCTGTACAGGCATTAACGAAGCATTACAGTGGCGATGCGTTTAAAAGAGTGATCTACACCGAATCTCACGATGAAGTGGGCAACGGGACAGCAAGAATTGTGGAAGAAATTGGCCATGGCGATGTAGACAACTGGTTTTCTAAAAAGCGGGCAAGTTTGGGCGTGGCAATGGTAATGACTTCCCCGGGTATTCCGATGCTGTTTCAAGGACAGGAAATTTTGGAAGACAAATGGTTCTCTGATACCGACCCGATTGATTGGTCTTTGCTGGAAAAGTATAAAGGTTATTTTAATCTACATAAAGATTTAATTGCCTTGCGATTAAATAAAGCCGGGACTACTTTGGGTTTGAGCGGCCAAAATATTCAAATCATAAGAGCGGATAATGAGCAAAAAGTGATTGCTTACCAGCGATGGAAAGAAGGCGGCTCAAAAGACACCACAATGGTTGTTTTGAATTTATCTGTTAACGATAAAGCTGTT
>DASSWV010000411.1:0-4019 GCA_035704545.1 Pelobium sp. | reverse complement strand
AACTAGGCAGAAAATTAGGCTTTCAGGAGCTGATAAATTTCGATGAAAAAGCCATCAACTTATCAATCAAACAAAGCTCTTTGCTAGGCGATGCTTTCGAAGCATTAATTGGGGCTGTTTATTTAGATAAGGGTTACGATTTTACCAAAAGCTTTATTACTGATAGAATTATTAAGCCACATGTTGACATCCACACCTTAGAGTTAACAGAAACAAACTTTAAAAGCCGGTTGATTGAGTGGTGCCAAAGTCAGTCGAAAGAGATTACGTTTGAGCCAACTGCTAATGCGGACGGGGATAGCGCCAAGCTTTTTTCTGTTAAAGTGTTTATAAACGGCGAAGCAATGGCAAGTGCAACAGATTACAGTAAAAAGAATGCTGAAAAACTCGCTGCAGAAAAAACTTGTGAAATGCTAGCTATTTAGGCTCTTCTCCCTCTATAAATTGTCCATCCAGTTTTTCTTTGATAACCAATTGTTTACACCTATTTTTTTAATTTGAATAAAGCATATGAAATACTAATGGTTTGCGTTTTATGGAATAGCTTTTGACAACAATAATCGATGAAAAAAATAAACGATTTTTTTTGGTTTTGCTCCGGCGTACATCTCGAAACCTTAAAAAAGTACCCAACCGAACATAGTAAATATGTAGGAATTGGAGCAACAATTTTCTTTACTGCTTTATTCGCCAGTTTATCTGGTGGTTATGCCATGTATTTTGTTTTTTCGGGAGGTGATTTTGCAGTGTTTTTCTCTATTTTCTTTGGCCTAATATGGGGTTTGGCCATCTTTAACATGGACAGATATATTGTTGCTAGTATAAAAAAAACTGGGAGCACAAACCATCAGATCCTACAAGCGATGCCTAGGATTTTACTGGCAATAATGATTGGTATCATCATCTCCAGACCACTTGAACTGAAGATTTTTGATAAAGAAATCCGACAAAAACTAAAAACTAGTTATTTGAATGGACAACGTTCAAAAATTGACACGCTAAATAAAGCTTTTGCCAATAAATATAACCTTGAGCTTACCAAGCTACAGGATCTTAAATCTGAGAAAGATTCGTTAGAAAAAGACATCAACCGATCAAGATATGTGCTTAACCAAGAAGTTTTTGGCGATAAAACCAATCAAACTAGCGGTATTAATGGTTATGGAACTTATGCAAAACAAAAAGAAACTGTTGTAAACCAAAAGGTAGAACGATTGGGGCAAGTGCGAAGTGATTTATCGCAAATGGACCGCATAATTGAAACCAGGAAACAAATTGAAGGTTTAAACAGTACGAAGTTGTTCAATGAAACGCAGTTAGATAGCTTAGCAAATATAGCCGGTTTCGCCGATAGAAATTATGCATTGGGCCAGCTTTCTTTTAATCCTGATGGCAGTAGAGATGTAGATACTTACCTAGCAGTTTCCTTTATATCTTTTTTGTTTATTCTTTTAGAGTGTTTACCTGTTTTTGTAAAATTAATTAGTGATAAAGGACCGTATGATGTTGCCATTGAAAACATTGAACAGGTAGCATTGCACCAGAGTGAAAAGGAAAAAGAACATTTAATTAACGTTACAGATAATGTACAAGACACCAAAACAGTTGAGGAAAGTGAAAAGGAAAAAATATTTGTGCGTAGAAAAGTTAAACGTGATTTGGATGAAAGTTAATGATTTGGATAGTAGTAAACACAAGCCCCTTTATTTATAAGCTGGGGTAAAGCGACAGCCCACAGCTCCGTGTTTTAACGTGGAACACCAGACGGAAGAAAGGGAATGGTGTTGCCGTTCCCTTTCTAATTAATTTGCTTATTTTTCTGCTTATAATTTGTTAATTTAAGCCATTAAAATTTTATAATTTCGAGTTCAATTTAAATGGCTGATACCCAAACGCAGGAAGAAACATTCACTTTAGATGAAATTTTAACATCATTAAAAGTTGTGCACCGGTTAATCTTATGGAATGACGATGTAAATTCTTTTGACCATGTTATTTATTGTTTGATGAAGTATTTGGATTATTCTGAAAATCAATCAGAAAAAATAGCTTGGACAGTTCATAACGAAGGGAAATGTGCTGTTTTGGAAGGCTCATTCACTGAAATGGAGGTTTACCGTAAAATCTTACAGCAAGAAGGTTTAACAGTAACTGTTGATTGATTTTTAACTCCCAATTCCCGAAAGAGGGATTTACTAAGAAAACGAGTAATTTTCTGATTTTATTAAACCAGAGGTTTACAAAATCGAGAGTCACATAAAAAGCTCTAACTAAAAATAACAAGCGCTGTGGTCTCTGCCACGTACCGGAAGCCTAAATTTTATGGCAATTTCATGCGATCCTCTTTGAACTTTTGCTAACTGTGTATTGGTAAAATCGTAAGAATACCCAACTTGTAAATCAGGGGTAATAAATACTGATGCCAAAGCATCAAAAGAATCCAACGAGCGATAGGAAGCACCTAACCACAAAGTTTCACTCAACAAAAAGTTGGCGTTGATGTCAAATTGTATTGGCGAGCCATTTACGTATTTGATCAATAAGTTAGGTTTAAATTTTAGGTTTTCATTAAGATCTATTAAATAACCAGCCTGTAGCATATAGTGAGGACGGTAGGCGGCTTTGTTTGCTGATTTAGTAAGCGAACCTAAATCTCTATAATAAAAATGTGGCGCAGAAACTCCTACATAATATTTATCTGAAAACAGCATTGCTCCCCAGCCAAAGTTGATACGCATATTGCTTTGGTCCTGAAAAATAGGATCGCTTGAAGAACCCGGACTTAGTTTGTAATTTTCCGAATAATTAGCTCCGAAACTACTAGCTCCTGCGTTAACGCCCAAAGAAAAATAGGAGCTGGCGCCCACCGGTACTCTTTGTGCTAAACTGATATCGCCCCCGGTTTCTCTTATTACCTCGCCAATTTGATCATTTACTATAATACCTCCGATAAAAGTATTGCTTTCGCCGATTGGACTGTGTATAGAAACAGTTTGTGTGTTTGGAGCTCCTTTAAAACCTACCCACTGGTGCCTGCTTAAAGCGGTTAATGTGAGGGATTCATCAAGAGTAGAGTATGCCGGATTAATGGCCAATGTATTAAACATGTATTGCGTATACATAGCCTTTTGTTGGGCAAAGCAGTTTTGTGCCATAAACAAAGCTATGAATACCAAGATATATTTCATTAATCCGTACTTTTCTGGTGCGAATGCAAGTGTGCATTACACATTTATACGAAAAGTGGGAAAAAAAAGTTGCTGATTGTAGAGATAAATCCCTAATTATCATCAATTAAACAGAGGGTTAATTATGCCATAACCAGAAGTTAGAAAAGTGGTAGTGATATAAAATTAAAAGAAAACACAGCGGGTGTATTTTCTTTTAAGGTACAAAAGCTTATTGTGCGGTGTTTTAAAGCATCAGTTAAAAAAATCATAATAATAGGTTATATCAACAATGGATCTAAGCTATTGTAAGAAACAGAATGATAGTTTGGTTTGGCATTTTTGTAAATATCCTGTGCCATTTTTTTGCCCTCAGGTGTTTTAACCATTTCTTTATACAATGGCATCAAAAATTTTCTACGCCCAACGTTAACTAAAAATTCTTTAATTGCAGGGTAGGCAACATTGTATTTGGTTTTAAGAGCTAATAAGTACCAAGCAGCCTGCACTTCGGCATTTTTAGAGTTGGTAAAAGTAAATTCTTTGTCAATAGCGGTCATTAAATCCGTAGTTAGATCTTCGGGTAGTTTATTAATGAAATACAACTTTTCGTTAGTGGATTTTACTTCTTTATTTAACCCTGCTACATTTTTTGTTGCTGAAATTTGAGGAACTATACTGTCGATTTTTGTAAAAATAGCGCTAACAGGTGGTTGAAACTCAGGTGGCAAACCGGGTTGGTATACCCATGCGTAGGAGTTAATTTCTTTTTTAGCTTTCTCATCATCTTTAATCAAAAGCACATTTAATTCATCCAAAAAAGTGTCATTATCTATGCTCTTAAAAGCATGA
>DASSWV010000377.1:0-5282 GCA_035704545.1 Pelobium sp. | reverse complement strand
CATAAGCAGAGTTGCAACAAACACTACAAGGGTTGTTTTATTGTTAAATATCAATTTCATGACTTTCATTTTTTAGTGAGAAAATTAATTATTCTGAATATGGAGGATTTTGTATTAGAGTTGTGTTTCTGTTGAGCGCATCTCTACTTATAGGGAACAATATTTTCCGTGGATCTGTAAAACCAGTTGGCTGTTGACCAAGCAATGTTTGCCGTTCCCGTATTAGTGGATCCATCACCTCCAAAACTCTACCTGTTCTTATCAAATCAAACCAACGGCGGCCTTCTGCAAATAGTTCCTTTTGTCTTTCATCAAGAATTAAGGTTTCTACATCACGTTCTGTAGGATAATTGGCAGCTAATACTGTTCCGGCATTTGCTCTGGTACGGATTTGGTTAACTATGGTTACTGCTCCGCTAGGATTGTTGGTTTTATTTAAAGCTTCTGCCCTTAGCAATAAAATATCTGCATAACGATAGATGGGGATTTTAGCTTCGTTCAACTGCCTGGTCGGATAATCCGGCCTTCCGTCTGGCCGTAAAGGATAAAACTTGCCAATTCTATCTACACCAAACGAGGTAGCTAAAAGAAGAGTGTCATAGGTTAATTTTCTTCTTATATCGTTTTTATTACTTTCAAACTTTGTTAAAATGGTACTATCTATTTTGTAGGGAGAGGTATTACCGTCTAAACCAATACGTTGAAAATTATTATTTCCATTTCCCTGCTGGTCAACCAAAAAACTCCAATTTAAAGACCATATATTTTCTCTGATACTGGTTGTTCCGGGATCTGTAAATAGTTTTTTCCAATCTGCTCCTGCAACTAAACCATACCTGTTCAATTGCATCAATTTTGTGGTTTCTTCAATCACTTTAGGATAATCCTTTTTCCAAATATAAACATCAGCCAGCATAGCCAGAATTGCCCCGGTACTGATTTCAAAATAGTTGATTTTTAATTTATCAGAAAGAGTGTAAGCAGTGTTCAAGTCCTTAAGAATCACATCATCAATAATAGTACTTGCAGAAACTCTAGTAATATCAGGCTGCTGATTTAAATCCTCAAAAGGCTCAAGAACCACGGGTACATCTCCCCATACTCTAACAGCATAAAAATACATGAATGCTCTTAATGCATAAGCCTGGGCCAGATAATCATTCTTTTGTACATCTGCAATACCCTGTATCCTGGGAATATATTTAATTGCACTGTTTGCCCTTCCTATAGTGATATATAGATCATTCCAGTTTGAATAAGGGCTTACTGCTGTTAATCCATTTAACGAAATACTAATTTGGTCATCACCGGTACCACCATAAGTAAAATTATCAGACCGGGCATCGCCCCAATCAGTAAAACTGCCGGTTCCTATAGCAGATTGTACCCCATCATATATACCAGTTACACCTAATCTGGCATCATCTGGCGTTCGCCAGAAAAGTTCATTTGACAGATCAGAAATTGGCTGCTGATCTAAAAATTTTTCACATCCTGTAATTAATGAAATTACAAATGTGATAAGTAGTAATATTTTAAACCTTTTCATACTATTGATTGTTAAAAATTAACGTTTAAACCCAAACCGAACTCTCTTTCTCTGGGATATCTTCCATTATCTTCGCCCATTTGCAGGGCATTGTTAAAGTCAATTTCCGGATCATACCACTTATAGTTTGTCCAGGTAACCAAATTTGTACCATACACATATAAGCCTACATTTTGCAGTTTAAGCTTAGAGATATGTTTTGTAGGAAGAGTATAACTAAGTTTTAAATTTCTTAATCGTATAAAAGAGGCATCTTCAATATAATTACTGTTAACTTCTCTTACATTTTCGGCCGGATTATTCCTTTGTGCTTTTGGCCAAACAGTTACATCCCCCTGTTGGTACCATGCTTTAACAATTGCATCCACTTCGGGAGTAACATTAGTAGTGTTAAATGTATTAAGGTCTAAGCGGGCTGCATTATAAATTTTAGCTCCCCAGCTGCTGTAAAAGTTAAATGATAAGCCGTAATTTTTATAGGAAAAAGAATTAAAAAAGCCAGCAATAAACTTGGGTTGTGCATTGCCTAATATAATTTTATCGGCGTCATCAATAACTCCGTCGCTATTAGGATTAAGCCATATCACATCTCCACCTTTCAGGATGTTTCCATTAGTAGCAAGCTGCTGAACAGAGCCTGTATATGGCACCCCATTAAGAGTAAAGCTTTCTGCTGTTTTACCATCTTCTGCAACACCTACCGGCGTAAGCCTTTCCCAATCTGACGAATAGGAATTAGATACATCAAACTGATAAACGCCTAATGCTTTCCATCCAAAGAAGTTACCCAGTTTTTCTCCTTCTTCCAGTTTCCACTTTCCGTTACCTGGCAACAGAGGAATGCCCTCGTAAAGTTGTTCTATAGTATTGGTATTGAATGACATGTTATAGGAAACATCCCATTGAAAAGCATTGTTTTTTATGGGGCTGCCATTAATAATGAATTCGAAGCCTTTGTTTTTTATTGAACCAATATTTACCTGTACAGAGTTAAACCCATACTCTGATGGCAGAGGAGCATCATACAACAGGTCTTTGGTAGTTTTAATATAATAATCTGCTGTAAAATTTAACCTGCCATTAAAAAAAGAAAGGTCTGTACCGATATCTAATTGCTCTGTAGATTCCCAACTTAATGTATTATTTCCAAACTGCGAGTTTTGTACTACACCAGAAATATCATTGTAATAGTTTTGTCCAAAAACATAACGCTGTATGGCAGCATAGTTATCAATTCTGTCGTTTCCGGTTATACCGTAACTTGCCCTTAGTTTGGCATCTTCCAGAAAGCTATCAGTCCAGTTCATAAACTTTTCGTCAGAAAAGCGCCAACCTACTGATGCCGATGGGAAAAAACCCCAGCGATTGTCTACCCCGAATCTTGAAGCTCCATCATACCTGAAATTGGAGTTAAAAAGATACCTCCCTTTATAATTATATCCTATTCTTCCGAATAAAGATGCAGATGTGTTTGCTGATTCGCTGGCATTTCCTAAACTTAGTAATTGAGCTGAGTTTAGCGTTAAAACAGTTTCGGAAAGGTAATTTGTACCATCAAAATCATTTTCTTTTCTAAAATCTTTATCGGCAGCAACCCCTAATACGCCAGTAAATTTATGATTTTTAGCTACCGTTTTTTCATAGTTAAAATAACTTTGCAATTGCCAATAAGTTCTTAAACTGGCGTTATCACTTCCGCTATTATCCTGCAAATTATTAGACAACAATTTGGGCTCAAAATTTAAATTTTTAGTGTAGCCAAATCTCAAATTGGCATCGGTGGTAAATTTTAAAGATTTTGTAAAATCATAACTAAAAGAATTAAATATATTAGTATTGTAAATATCATAATCATTTATCCTGAGTAAAGCCTGTGCAACAGGGTTTCTGCGCCCTCCAATAGTTGGAGCTAATGTACCGTCAGGAAAAAATATTCTAAAGGTTGGCGGACGGGCAATAGCTTGATTCAGAGTTAAACCCTCGTTGATTCTGTTTTCTTCCTGATAAGAGAACTGGATACGATTACTATATGTGAATTTATCACTTGGCCTGTAATCCATATTAAATCTTGCTCTTACCACATTGGCATAGCTGTTAATTACTATTCCTTCGTCTCTTAGATATCCAAAACTTCCATAATAATTAATTTGCTTAGATCCACCGCTAACACTCAGGTCGGCCTGGTTTCTTACTGCTGTTCTGGTTAATAAATCCTGTGAATCGTTATCTGCATTAAATGAAGGGTTTAAAGAGTCTATACTGATATCTGAGTTTCTTCCCAGCTTAAAGTCATAAAGCCTTCTTTGTTCTGCATTAGCTTGTGGTAATTTATTAGCCAGATTGCTAAAACTTTGGAGATAACTGGCTGTAATTCTGGGTTTTCCTTCCTTCCCTCTTTTGGTAGTAATAATAATTACCCCATTAGCAGATCTGGAGCCATAAATTGCCGCAGATGCACCGTCTTTTAGGACCTCAATAGATTCTATATCATTAGGATTGATACCATCTATATTAACTCCCTGTGCACCATCTACTATATACAAGGGTTCTGCACCGCCTTGTAAAGTAGCAGTACCCCTTATTCTTACAGAACTTCCTGCACCAGGCCTGCCCGATTCTGTGGATATTTGCAAACCGGCTACCTGTCCTTGCAAAGCATCTAAAACACTTATAGGCTGCCTTTTTTCAATGTCTTTACTAGATACAGACACAATTGAGCCAGTGATGTCTCTTTTAGCCTGAGTACCGTATCCTACCACCACCACTTCGTCTAAAGATTTTTGGTCTGGCTCAAGGTTGATATTTATTTCTGTTCTTCCGTTGATAGCAACTTCTTGGTTCAAATACCCAATAAAAGAGAAAATCAACGTTCCGTTATTGTATTGGGTGGGTATAGTTAAAGAATAACTACCATCAATACCGGTAGTTGTGCCGATAGTTGTATTTTTAATGGTAACCGAAGCTCCAGGTAATGATTGTCCATTTTCATCTAATATTTTACCGGTAACCACGGTATTTTGCCAAAATGTTAAACTTGCACTTGCCGTGTTTGCCTTAAAGGTGGCAACAGCAACAAGCATGAATAAAATTTTTATTTTGAGCGAGTAATTAAATTTGTGTAAGTAATTATCGCCACTTTTTAACAGCGTATAAAACGTCATATATTTGAATGTTTAGGTTTATAAATTGGTTTTTGTAACTCAAATAGTCAAAATAAAATTTAGCCATAAATCATAATTTGCATTCAATTGAATTGATGAACAGCAAGGCTAAATCTTATCATTAATAGTGCATTATTAGTAAGACCTCCTTTCTTAAATAAATAATTGGTTATATATAGACAGAGCTTCCAATAAGCATCTACACACATGTTTATCTAAATAAAAATTTCACGCTTTTTAGCTCATTTTCATTTTGCACTCTTAGGTTATAAATGTTCTGTGGAGCGTTAAAAGGGAAACTGATTAAATTGTGTCCTTTATTAAATGAGTGAGAGAAGTCGGTTATTTTACTTCCATTGAGGTTGTAAACCTGAATTTTGCCTACTCCACTTTTATTGGTATAAAAAGATACATTCAACTGTTGCTGACTTGGTATGGCAGAAACTTTTAACGGAGTTATTTGGTTATCTTGAGTTACTGCAATAACTTCAAAACTTTCTGTTTGCCCATCATTATCCACCTGTTGCAGTTGATAATAGTTAGTGCCGTTTAAGGCGTTATAATCTGTATAA
>DASSWV010000320.1:0-2902 GCA_035704545.1 Pelobium sp. | reverse complement strand
TAAGGACGGCGACCATGCTTTAATGATGATGGATAAGCTATTAAGCCTGGCCGAAAATGCAAATGGAAGTGAAGACGGTGGTGTTTACAGAAACATGTTTGATGCGCATCCGCCATTTCAAATTGACGGGAATTTTGGCGGTGCGGCAGGTTTGGCAGAAATGCTTTTACAAAGCCAAAACGGTACTTTAGATATTTTGCCTGCGTTGCCATCAGGTTTGCCAAACGGTAAAATAAAGGGTTTAAAAACAAGAGGAGCATTTACGGTAAATTTAAGTTGGAGTAATGGTATGTTGGAACATCTGGAAATAACACCTGCAATTACGGAAGAATGCACTATTAATTATAGCGGAAAAACGCTGACTTTTAATGCCGAAAAAGGAAAAACTTATCGTTTTAACAAAGAATTAGAAAAGAAATAGCATGAAATTGAAAGGGTTTTTTCTTGTATTATTTATTTTATCCTCAACTGTCGGTTTTGCGCAAAGGAAAGATATGTTGTTGAACAGCAATTGGCAAACCGCTTTAGATGAAAACAATGCCAAAGAGCAGCCTCAATTCAAATCAGCAGATTTTAACGATAAAAACTGGAAAAAAGTAAATGTTCCACATAACTGGGATGATTACGGAGGTTATCGTCGTTTAATGCATGGAAACTTGCATAGCAATGCGTGGTATCGTAAATCATTTACTGTTAAAGCTTCGGCAGATAAAAAGCTGTTCCTGTTTTTTGAAGGCGTGGGTTCTTACGCCACGGTTTGGCTTAATGGTAAACAAATCGGAGAACACGCCGGAGGAAGAACCACTTTTACTTTAGATGCTAGTGATGCCGTTTTTAGAGATGGAAAAACTAATATTTTAACCGTTTATGCCGAACATCCTGCAGAAATAAGGGATTTGCCTTGGGTTTGTGGAGGCTGTTCTGACGAACGGGGTTTTTCCGAAGGATCGCAACCTTTGGGGATTTTCCGTCCGGTGCATTTAATCATCAGTAATCCAGTAAAAATTGAACCTTTTGGTGTTCATGCTTGGAATGATACAACGGTAAATGAAACAAACAGCACCATTCAACTACAAACTGAAGTTAAAAATCATCAAAAAAATAAAGCTAAAATTACCGTTGAAAATTTGCTTTTAAACAGAGAAGGTAAAACTGTTCAATCTATCCGCACCAAAATTTCGCTTGAAGCGGATGAAGTACAAAACGTTCCTCAAAGTTTTCAAAACCTGGAAAATGTGACTTTATGGTCATTAGAGAATCCTTACCTCTATAAAATTGTCACAAACATTAAATCCGGAAATAAAATTTTAGATACCGATACGCTGAATTATGGAATTAGATGGGTCAGCTGGCCAAAATCCGCTGAAGCGAAAGACCAACGGTTTTACCTGAACGGAAAACCTGTTTTCATCAACGGAATTGCAGAATACGAACATGCCATCGGCTACAGCAATGCTTTCACACCTGAAGAAATTAAATCGAGAATCTCGTTAATGCAACAAGCGGGTTTCAATTCTTTTCGCGATGCCCACCAGCCTCATAATTTGTTGTACGGAGATTTGATGGAGGAAAAAGGAATCTTATGGTGGACGCAGATGTCAGCGCACATTTGGTTTGATAATCCCGAATTTAAAGCAAATTTTAAAAAGCTTTTAAAAGACTGGGTAAAAGAAAGACGGAGCAATCCGGCGGTGGTGATGTGGGGTTTGCAAAATGAAAGTCGCATTCCTAAAGAATTTGCAGAAGAATGTACCCAAATTATCCGTGAGTTAGATCCAACTGCTTCTTCACAAAGATTGGTTACCACTTGCAACGGTGGCGAAGGAACCGATTGGGATGTACCACAAAACTGGACCGGCACTTACGGCGGAAATCCTGCTACTTACGGCGAAGATTTAAAAAGACAGGTCTTGGTCGGCGAATATGGCGCTTGGAGAACTTTAGATTTACATACCGAAGGCGCTTTTGATCAAAACGGAATTTACAGTGAAGACCGTATGGCACAGTTGATGGAGCAAAAAGTCCGTTTGGCAGATTCAGTAAAAAACGAAGTCAGCGGACATTATTTCTGGCTTTACAATTCGCATGATAATCCCGGTAGGGTGCAAGGTGGCGAAGGTTACCGAGAAATGGACGCCATTGGTCCGGTAAATTACAAAGGATTATTTACATCATGGGGCGAACCATCAGATGTTTATTACATGTTTAAATCCAATTATGCACCCAAAACAGAGCCGATGATTTACATTGCTTCGCATACTTGGCCAAATCGTTGGTTGAAAACGGGTATTAAAAGCGGGATCACCGTTTATTCTAATTGCGAGGAAGTGGAACTTTTTAATGATGTAAACGCATCATCTTTAGGGAAACGAAAGCGAGGAAAAACCGGAACGCATTTTACTTGGGATAATGTGAACATCCAATACAATGTGCTTTATGCGATAGGTTATATTAATGGAAAAGCGGTGGTAAGAGACACTATTGTGCTGAACCATTTGCCCCAATCGCCAAATTTTGAGAAACTGGTTGATGATAAAAATTTGCTAAAAGCCCAACCCAATTACAACTATTTATACCGTGTTAATTGTGGTGGTGGGGAATATACGGACAGCCAAAATCAGGTTTGGAGTGCAGACATTAATC
Source organism: Pelobium sp. (assembly GCA_035704545.1). Lineage (GTDB taxonomy): Bacteria > Bacteroidota > Bacteroidia > Sphingobacteriales > Sphingobacteriaceae > Pseudopedobacter. The sequence continues at coordinate 259 of DASSWV010000320.1, read as the reverse complement.
GGAAAAATAAAGAAACTTGGGGTTCAACATCGTGGACGGATCGTTACGAAAATATGCCCGCTCACTTTGCCAGTCAGCGTAGAACTTTTGACCCCATAAAAAATACCAAAGACTGGCCTTTATTTCAGCATTTTAGGTACGGAAGAGATGAATTGAAATACGAGTTTCCGGCAATAAACGGAGAATATCTGGTAGAACTTTATTTTATTGAACCTTGGCTTGGCGGTGGCGATTTAAACAACCATAGCCAAGAGCGATT
>DASSWV010000310.1:0-2692 GCA_035704545.1 Pelobium sp. | reverse complement strand
GATTAAGGTAGTGTAAAAATTGAGTGTTATTTCAACAGCGTTTGGCTGATACCCGTGAATTCTGAAAAGTTCTTCGGACCAAAAAAAGTGTTCGATACCGGCAAACCACTCAAAACTTCCATTATGTGCAATTGACTCTGCTTCTTTTAAAAGTGCTTCATTTTGCGATAATTTCTGACTGGTTTCTTTTAACTCTGTAATATCTAAGCAAGTACCAATTACCTTATTATCTGCCTGGATGTACCTGCATTGCGCCAAAATATAACGCCGCTGACCATTTACCCAAAGCACCTCATATTCGGTGTTAAAAGAAGACTGCGTTGCAATGGCGTTTTCTAACATTTTACGGTATTCTGTACGGTAAACCGGTATAATCATATTAAGCATTAGCTCTAAGTCGGGAGAAATAGAATTGGGCATATACCCAAATATTTTATACAAAGCATCAGAAAAGTTGATTTCCCTAGTAGCAACATCTAACTCCCAGCTACCCATATTAGCTAGCTTTTCTGCATTTTGCAACAAGTTTTGACGGCGTTTTAAATCCTGTTGTATTTTTTCTTTTGCTTTAATCTCCTCATCTAAAATCAAATTCATTTGATGTTGCTTGGAGATATTCCTAGAGTAAGTTAAACTGATCCCCAACAACGGAACCACTGCGGTAAAAAAGCTTAAAAACTGTGCAAAATTATATTCGATGTCAAAATTCTTTACAAAAATAGCCATGTGAACATTAGCAAAAATGGCAGGAATCATGCTTAAAATAAGCATCTGAAAAAATATACCATTGTACTTTTTTAACACTTTAGGCATTAAAAGCCCGCCCCAGATTAAGTACAATAGAATACTTAACAGCTCAAGCGGATGGGTAAAAAAAGCGTCGCGTTGTATCAAAAACGGCTTAATATTTTCTAAGCTGAAGAGATAGACAATGGCCACAAGCGTTAAAAAAAAGAAAGCGATTGCAATTGATCTTAATAAGACAACTTTTGCGTTGGCGTCTTCATTTTGTTTGTACTTGATTTTTAAGATGATAATTGTGCCAATGATGAGCAATGTTACTTGTAAAAGCCGGCCAAGAAACCAGCTCATGTAAATGGCTTCGTCCAAGCTTAGGTTGGTTTTTAACACGCCAAACACCACCAATAAATGAATTAAGTTAAATAAAGAGGTGACCAACAATACAATCCCTATTATTGGTGCTGCAATATCCTTTTTAACCCGGAAATCAATAACTGTAAGAATACAAGTAAATATCCCTACGGCAATACTAAAGACAATCCATATTGTAGAAAAAGTTTTTCCTAAGATGAGTTCTGTGGAAACGCCTTCAAGTAGTTTAGAGAAATTGATAACCCTATATCCGTTATAGTTGATCTCTACACCTAACATTGAGAGAATTGTAGGTGCGATACAAATTAAAAAGATAGCCCAAAAATATCCCATTGGGATGTTCATGCCGGTATCTTCTTTTTTTAATGAAATTTTATTGATAGCCACGTTTTGGTAAGGGTTACTCCATATTTATTGCTTTCATTTTATTGTACAACGTTTTTCTATCGATATTTAGAATTTGCGCTGCTTTGGTTTTGTTAAAGTTTACTTCTTTTAAAACTTTAAGAATGGTATCGTACTCTGCCTCTAAGGCTGCATTTTTTAAATCGAGTCTTTTCTCTTTCGGGTTGTTATTGCTTACGCTTTCTACAGCATTTTCAAAGGCGGAAATTTTAGAGAAAGTTGATATTTCTAATGGCAATGCTTTTGCTTGAATAAATTCTCCTTCTGTTAGTAACACCGCCCGCCTTAACACATTCTTCAACTCCCTTACGTTTCCGGGCCAAGGGTAGGTTAAAAAACTTTCTTCCACTTCTGCTGAGAAACCTTTAACACCCTTATCCAGCTCTCTGTTTGCAGAAAGAAGGAAATATTCGGCAAAAATCATAATATCTTTTCCACGCTCTCTCAGTGGAGGCATATAAATACCAAATTCGTTGAAACGATGGTACAAATCTTCTCTAAATTTCCCTTTAGCTATAGCGTCAATTAAGTTCTCGTTTGTTGCAACTATAATCCGCACATCCAATTCAATCTCTTTTGTTGAACCAATTCTCTTTACTTTTCGCTCTTGTACCGTTCTTAACAAAGCGGCTTGGATCTCGTACGATAAATTACCTACCTCATCCAAAAACAAAGTACCGCCATTTGCCATCTCAAAATGGCCAATTTTCGTGTATAAAGCACCGGTAAAAGATCCCTTCTCATGTCCAAAAAACTCCGAACCTGCCAATTCCTTTGTTAGAGAACCACAATCCATCGCTACAAAAGGCTTATCTCGTCGTGGGCTTTTTAAATGAATACTCTTTGCAACCGATTCTTTACCGGTACCGCTTTCACCGATTAATATGACGCTATAAGTTGTTGGTGCAACTAAGTCTATTTGGCGTATCAGTTCTTTTGCTGGTGAGCTTTGCCCTACCACATACTCTTCCTGGCTAAATTCTTTACCACTTACAACTCTGTTTTTACCAAGTTCTAATGGGGATTTAGGTTTGTCCATCTCCTCATTCAAAGCCTGTTGTGTATCTATAGCTTTTTTAATGGTATTTAAAATCTCATCAGGGTATAAAGGCTTGGTAATGTAATCATAAGCCCCCATTTTTATCAGTTCAACGGCTAGCTTTATATCAGAATA
>DASSWV010000307.1:0-3102 GCA_035704545.1 Pelobium sp. | reverse complement strand
GTAGTGATCATTCCAAAACAACGCTTTTGGTTGAGTTGTTCTAAAACTGCTTCGGCAATTGGCCCGCCAAATAACGGATCTGTCCCGGTACCAAACTCATCAATTAAAATTAAAGTTTTACCAGAAGTATGCTCTGTAAAGTGCTTCATTTTAGATAGATGCGCACTATAAGTGCTCAAATCACTTTCAATTGACTGGTCGTCGCCAATATCTGCAAAAAGCTGTTTAAATATCCCAACTTCAGATTCTGCATCGGCTGGAATTAACAAGCCGGCTTGCGTCATGATCTGCAATAAACCAACGGTTTTCATCGCAACTGATTTTCCTCCTGCATTTGGCCCAGAGACCAGCAATATCCTTACTTTTTCATCCAAATGAACATTTAAAGGCACTACAGATTTTCCGCTTTCTTTATGGTTTAATAACAGTAAAGGATGTTTTGCGTTAATCAGTTTTAAACGAGTTTCCTTAACCAAAAGTGGCATCTGTGCATCAATTTGAATCGCGAAAAGTGCTTTTGCCCGTACAAAATCCAGCTTGGTTAAAAAACCATGATACGAGAAAAGTATGGGAACGTAAGGTCTTAGTTGATTGGTAAGTTCCGTTAAAATACGGACAACTTCCCGGCGCTTCTCAAATTCCAGATCCCTGATTTTATTGTTGAGTGTGAAAACTTCTTCGGGTTCAATATAAACGGTCTGCCCAGATGCTGATTCGTCGTGAACAAAACCTTTTACTTTCCGTTTGTTCTCCGCTAAAATCGGGATACAAATACGCCCCTCCCTAACCGTCAAACTACCATCTGCAACCCAATTATTGGCTTGGGCATTTTTATAAATCTGATCTATTTTTTTTAAAGCTTCCTGTTCTGCTTTGGCAATAGCTGTGGTAATTTCTGCAAGCAAACGCGAGGCATTAGGTTTCATTTTGCCTTTTGGGTCAATGACTGCTTCAATATGTCTGATAATACTCTTCTCGATAGGCAAGTGCTCAAACAATGCTTCCAAATTAGGATAAATACCGTTTCTATCTTCAAAATATCGGATAACGGCAAAAACAGTCTGCAAGGAAACATAAATCTGAAAAACTTCTTCTTCATTTAAAAAAGCACCTTCCAATTTTGCTTTTTCTGCCAGCCGTTTGATATCGTAAAAACTTTGGATAGGTAATGGCTGGTCATTTTCAATAATATTTTTAAACTCGGATGTTTGTCTTAAAAATTTATTAATCTGGTCATATTGGCTCATGAACTGGATTTTATCCACCATTCCCCTGCCCATCTCACTCATGCACAAGTTTTTTATTAAAGTTCTGATATCATCAAAACCTAACTTGTGCAAACTATTCTGCGGATAAATCATTTGTAATCTTGGTTGCTTTTTTAATTTCTTCTACCTGTTTTAGCTTCAAACTATCTTTTATGCTTAAGCTGTCTGAGCGTTGATTGTACCGCTCATATAATTCTTTAACATCGAGATTATAAGGTTTTATATTGGTAAACTTTGCTGAGTCTGTTGTGAAATTTTTCAAAACGTAAGCAGAAAGATTACGCTGTAAAGTGCCGTTTGAGTAATCCAGTCTGTCCGGTTTGGGGGCTAAAATTTCTTGTAACCGAATTAAACTATCAGACACCAATGTGTACATAGAATCAAGTTCAGTGGGGTCTTTACTGTAATATTTAAGACTATTGGTAAACGCCGCTGAATCAATCTCGTACTTCTTAAAAATATAATTAAAACGGCTATGCGCATGCATCTTCATTGTATCGTTGTTGTAAACCTGATTTAAAATCGCATCTGTCAATTGCATATCTAACATCACGTTTATCATTTTGTCTTTTTCGATTAGGCCATTAGGCAAGTTATCTTGCAGGCAGCCAACATAAAAAAGCACAATAGCAATTAATAATATCAATCTTTTCATAAAATAAAAAAAGCCAATCTTAACATTTCATACATACTTAGGTTCGTGTTATAACGCAAGCATTTGTATTTTTGCAAATAATCCTATAAAATTAAGCATTAATGAGCATTACGGACAATATAAAAGCAATAAAGAACGAGATTGAAAGTGTAGCGGTAAAATTAGTGGCTGTTTCTAAGACTAAACCCAATGAAGATATTTTAGAAGCTTACCAAGCGGGGCAACGGATTTTTGGCGAAAACCAGGTTCAAGAAATGGTGGAGAAATACGAAGCTTTACCAAAAGATATTCAATGGCATTTAGTAGGGCATTTACAAAGCAACAAGGTAAAATATATAGCGCCATTTGTCAACTTAATTCATGGGGTTGATAGTTTAAAACTGCTGAAGGAAATTGATAAACAAGCGCTTAAACATAACCGTGTAATAGATTGTTTATTACAGATTTACATTGCAGATGAAGAAACAAAATTCGGGTTAGGATTTGATAAAGCAATTGAACTTTTAGAATCTCAGGAATTTACAGAGCTTAAAAATATAAGGATTGTTGGTTTAATGGGAATTGCAACCAATACCGAAAACCCTAAACAGATTAAAGAAGAGTTTTACGAATTACAAACTTTGTTTAAAGGCATCAAATTAAGTTATTTTAGAAACGAAGACAGTTTTAAAGTACTTTCTATGGGCATGTCTGCCGATTATAAAATTGCAATTGAGCAGGGCTCTACTTTGGTACGCATTGGTAGCGATATTTTTGGCGGACGGGGGTAAGTAGGTTGTTAGTTAGTTAGGTGGTTGGTTGGTTAGTTAGCTCTTTCAAATTGTAATTTAGTTCATTGATCATTCAATAATTTACTCATTCTATCATTCATTCATTCATTCATTCATTCATTCATTCATTAAGCAATTCACTCATTCAATAATTCATTCATTCAAAATTATACTTATGATAACAAAAATTAGGTTTGCCGAAAAAGATGATTGCGAAAGGATGTTAGAGCTGATTCACGAGTTGGCTCTTTATGAAAAATTACCAGAAGAAGTTACGGTAACTTTAGACGAATTTGTGGAGGCTGGTTTCAGCGAAAACGCAGTTTGGAAAGCTTTTGTAGCCGTTTGTGATGGTAATATTGAAGGTTTTGCATTATATTATACTAGATATTCTACATGGAAAGGCCCG
>DASSWV010000270.1:0-2763 GCA_035704545.1 Pelobium sp. | reverse complement strand
AGCCACAATTAGGGTGGGTGTTTAAGCTGTTTTACTTGCATTCCAGAATGTATTCACATCTTTATAAACCGGAAAAACGGGGATGTTGTGTTCAATACCGGTATGTCCATCTGCAATCATACTCATATTTGGATAAAAGCTAGAGCCTCCTTCTGGCACTACAATCATATTTAATTCTCTTCCGGCTTGTAAAATTTGTTGTCTTTGCTCTCTGCGAGGTTGGTTGTATGATTTTACCGAGAAAGCGCCAACAGCTTTTAACCTGCGTAAATGCGACCTAGCGTCATCTAAGTTATTAATCACAGCCTTAAAATCGCCGTCTGCACCGTATAATATAGTGCCGGTAGAGTATAACCTAGGTCCCACCATTCTGCCAGCTTTGATCATCTCAGCTTGACTAAAAACCATCGCAGTGTTGCTAGATGGATCATGCGAAGTGGTTACTCCGTAAGCTAAATTTGCATAATATGCCCAATCTTGTTGGGGTGAAATCCCGTCCGAATTGATAGGTAAATGAGCGTGAACGTCTACTATACCAGGCATTATAGTTTTACCACTTAACTCATATACTTTAGCATCTGTTGGTATTTTTACTGCATCTTCTTGCCCAACTTGTTCAATTCTGTTTTCGTTAATCACGATGGTGCCTTTCTCAATTACTTCGGTTCCATCCATGGTGATGATTCTTGCGCCTTTCAAGGCTATTCTGCCTGCTGGTTTGTAGGTGGAAAGCTTTAAGCCAATGTTAATTCCGCTAGTATCAATCGGTGCTTTTTTTGTTTTATCATCTACAACCTCATCAATAAAAGCAAAGGCGTCTTTTATCGGTTTTGAGTAATAATCCGGGCCTAATGTCCAATGAATAACTTTGCTGTCCGAGCTCCAATGTACGGCTGTGCCCGCATCTTTTGTTAGCTTTTTTAAGGGTAATGTTTTGTTGGTGGATGAAAGCTCTAATGTTGCTACGGTATTAACCATGGGTGTTAAGTAAACATTGTAAAGTTCGTTAAATGCAATCCACTTTCCGTCTGGACTAGGAATAAAGTCTGTTGCATAAGTGGAGCTATAATGTGTTCTTACATCTTTACCGTTTAAATCACAGCTATTGAATGTCTTTTTGCCATCTGCTGCTGATTGATAGAAAATTCTGTCGCCTAGGTTGTTAAACTGAGGCTTTGAGCCTTTTGTGGTGACTAATTTTGCTGTTCCTTTTTCTGGAGCGATGACATAAATGCCAGTGTTTTTCCCATAAGAATAGCCTAAAGTTTTGTTTCCGCTCCCTTTTGCATAAACTATTAAATCTCCTTTATTATTGAATTTAGGATGGTGGTATATTCCTCTTTCATTGGTTACTACATTCAGTTTTTTATCTTTGAAATCAAACTTCATTACCTGTCCGCGTAGCTCATCATTCCAGGTAGTAAAAACAATTGATTTCCCATCAGCACTAAAGCTAGGTGCAAATTCCCAGTCGGTGCCATCTGTTAACCTAGTAGGGTTGCCTTTCGGTAATTCTTTGATGTAAAGGTAACCTGCTGCGTTAAATACTACATTTTTGCCGTCAGGAGACGTGGTTAGTTGTCTAATCATTTTAACATCAAAATCGTTTTTGAAAACGGTTTGTTCAAAATGCAGGGCATCGGTGATGGTCTGTTTTACATCAACCGAAAATGGGATTTCTTCGCTATAAAGAGTAATTGCATCTACTCTTCTTATTTTTCCTTTTGCATAAAAAACAATAGTTCTGCTATCAGGCAACCAGTTAAAGTTGGGGTAAACTCCAAAAATTGCCCAAGTTTCTTGTTGGTCCTTTGATAAATCTGTATAAACTGCTTTTTCTTCGCCAGTGTTTAAATCCTGAACATATAAAACAGATTTTAATCGATCTCTTTTTACATAAGCCAATTGTGAACCATCTGGCGAAACTTGCGGACGTACAGCACCGCCCGAACCACCGGCGACTTTTTCAAATTCTCCTGTGTTAATGTCTAGTTTTTTAATGGCGTAAATTTCTCCGTTAGGGTCTTTATTGTACTGGAAACTGGGACCAGGGGTTACATCTTCACTAAAGTAAACCGATTTTCCGTCTGGCGATACCCAAGGTTCGCCCAAATCTTGTTGGTCGTTTTTCTTTTTGGTTAGTTGGATGCCCTCTAATCCGCCCGAAATATGGTACATCCAAAGTTCCCCAGCGCCTAAAGAACGACTAGCGGTGAAATGTTTTCTTGCGATTAGATATTTGCTATCTGGTGTCCATACTGCATTGTTTAACAACCTAAATTTTTCTTGGGTAATAGGGCGTTGGTTGCTTCCATCAATATTCATTACCCAAATATTATCTCCACCATCTTTATCACTGGTGTATGAAATGTATTTGCCATTTGGCGAAAAACGAGGTTGTATTTCAAAAGCCATTCCGCCAGCAAGTAAGGTGGCTTTTCCACCTGTAATGGGCATTTTATAGATGTCGCCTAATAAATCAAATACTATCGTTTTTCCATCGGCACTAACATCTAAATTCATGTAAGTACCTTCAGTGGTGTTAAAATTGATGGTTTTACTTGGACCCATCGGTTTTTCAACATTCCAGGTATTGTCTTTTTCTTGCGCTATCGCGGTGGATGATAATATCAAGAAAAAAGAGCTGAGATAAAATATATTTTTCATTACGTGTATTTAAACAACCTGCAATTTATAAAATTTAAATTTTTGAGGTTAAAAGAGATGCTTAAAATATGTTTTTTTTACATTGAACCTGCATCC